>JAQSXN010000190.1 GCA_029256665.1 Paenibacillus sp. | reverse complement strand
GCAGCCTGCGAGCTGACCGAGGGCGCCCACCGGCCTCCCGTTACATAGGGCAGCGTCCAATCGTATCCGTAGAGCGGAATGCCCATAATGATTTTGTTGGCCGGAATGACGGAAAGCGCGTAGTTGACCACCTTCATGACCTCGTTGAGCGGCGCGACGGCTCTTGGCGGTCCTCCCGACCAGCCCCACTCGTAGGTCATCAGTATAACGAAGTCGAGGATGCGTCCCTGGGCTTCGTAATCATGCGCTTCGTACAAAGCGCCCGCTTGCGCGGCGGACAGCTTGGGGGCAAGCGCGGACGAAACCATATAGCCTAACGGACGGAGCGTATCCACCAGCCGCTGAAGGAACGTATTATAAAGCGTCTTGTCCGCGGGCGGCACGTATTCGAAGTCGACGTTAAGCGCCATATAACCTTTCTGCGCCATGACGGATACGATGTTCATGATCAGTTGATTCTGCACGGAGGCATCCGCCACGACGGCGTGCGCGATATCCGGATTGAAGTTGTCGCCTTCGAAGTTCGTGATGACCATCATCGGCACGGCGCGCTTGGCGTACGCCGCCGCGATGGCCGCCGAATCGTCGATAGGCTGAAGCGAGCCGGTACGCTGAACGCGATAGCTAAACGGGCTTAGATAGGTCAAATAATCGCCGACTTGCCCGGTAAGCTCGGCGCCTCTCTGCCCGAGCTTCTCTACATATGCGTTCACTTCGACGATCGGCTTCGCGGGCGCCGGGATTTGCAGCAATTGACCGGGGTAGATCAACGCGGGATTGCGAATGCCGTTGGCGGATGACAGCTCCTGGATCGTGACCCCGTAGCGCTGGCCGATCTTCCATAAGGACTCGCCGACAAGCACCTTGTGAACGGTCTTATGGGATTCCGTCGGCACGATGACCGCTTGGCCGATCACAAGCACGCTTTGGTCCGTAAGTCCGTTCGCGACAAGGAGGGGCTTCAGCGGAACCCCGTAGTCTCCGGCAATCTTCCAGAGCGAATCGCCTTTTTTAACCGTATGGATTTGCACCGTTAACCCTCCTTCTGCTGCCAATACGTCCGAATATGCCTTATCTTTATCTATATTCACGGCGCGCCCGGCCTAGAAGAATGAAGGAAGAAATCGGCAATCCAAGGAGAATAACGGACATCGCACGTGTTGCGATCCGACAAAATTGATAAAAAAACGAACTTTAGTAAAAGGAAGTCTATTAATGTTCGTATTTTGTTGACAGTCGTTGGACGATTGTTTAAACTAGAATAGGCTTGGGATGTTAGGTTGTCCCGAGTGCAATACTCGTATATATTCGGGATTGGCCCGAATGTTTCTACCCGGAAACCTTATTTTCTGGACTACGAGCTAGATGAATCGGCATTCAGGCAAGTTCTATATGAACGATACAAGGACATTACGCATCGCCCTCTTCGCGAGGGTCGCATGACAGGTTGCTTCCGTTAGGGGCAGCCTTGTGCTGTCTTATGGAGAATGGTTTGGTAACGTTCTGCCGGGATTCATCGAAAGGAAACGGAGCCGCAAGCGGCGACGTATTTCGGCTTGGGTCCTGTGGCGGATGAGGTATAGATCGCTGGAGGGCTTTTTTCTATTCTAATAACAATTAAACGAAGGTGGGTTTGGTCAAATGTCTGCTAAGGTTGGCGTCATCATGGGCAGCAAGTCGGATTGGGATACGATGAAGCTTGCTTGCGACATTCTCGAGGAGCTGGGCATCGCCTACGAGAAAAAGGTCGTGTCGGCGCACCGCACGCCGGATTTGATGTTCGAATACGCGGAGAGCGCGGCTGGCCGCGGTCTCAAGGTTATTATCGCGGGAGCGGGAGGCGCCGCGCATCTGCCCGGCATGGTCGCAGCCAAGACGACTCTGCCGGTTATTGGCGTTCCCGTCAAATCCTCGAATCTAAGCGGGCTCGACTCCCTGCTTTCCATCGTCCAGATGCCGGGCGGCATCCCGGTGGCGACCGTCGCGATCGGCAATGCGGGCGGCACCAACGCCGGCCTGCTGGCCGCGCAGATGCTGGGGGCGTTCGACCCGGACATTCAGGCTCGCGTGCAAGCAAGACGCGACCGCGTGAAGCAGGAAGTGCTGGAAAGCAGCGAGACGTTATGAGCAGCGGGCTCTCGGGACCCGTCAACGTGAAGACGATTTTGCCTGGCGGCACGATCGGCATTCTCGGAGGCGGACAGCTGGGGCGCATGCTCGCGAACGCGGGAAGCGCGATGGGGTATCGATTCGTCGCCTTGGATCCGACGCCGGACTCGCCGATGGGACAAGTGTCCAGGCAGATCGTGGCGGCTTACGACGACATGGACGCGGCGCTCGAGCTGGCGGAAGCGTCGGACGTCATTACGTATGAATTCGAGAACGTAGACGCCGGGGTGGCCGCTCGGCTGATGGAGAAATCCTATGTGCCTCAAGGCAGCGAGCTGCTCTATACGACGCAGCATCGCCTGCGCGAGAAAGAGGCGATCGAAGCGGCCGGCGTCCGGGTGGCGCCGTATCGCGAGATCCGGAGCGAGGACGAGCTGCGCGAGGCGGTTGCCGCTTTCGGCACCCCGTGCGTGCTCAAGACGGCGACGGGCGGCTACGACGGCAAAGGACAATGGGTGATCCGGAGCGGCGACGAGATTCCGGAAGCCTACGAAACGTTGTCGCGGGCCGGCACGCAGCTGGTGCTGGAGCAATTCATCAAGTTCAAGCAAGAAATTTCGGTCATAGCGGCAAGAAGCTCCAAGGGGGAAATAAAAGCGTTCCCTCCTGCGGAAAATATTCATGTCGATAATATATTGCATCTGTCCATCGTTCCCGCCCGCGTCCCGGAAGACGTTATCCGCGAAGCGGAATCGCTTGCGGTGCGGATCGCGGAGGGGCTGGGCGTTGTCGGCCTCATCGCGGTGGAGATGTTCGTGACGGAGGACGGCGGGCTGTACGTCAACGAGCTCGCGCCGCGCCCGCACAACAGCGGCCACTACACGATGGAGGCTTGCCGCACGTCGCAATTCGAGCAGCACGTCCGCGCGATCTGCGGCTTGCCGCTCGGCGATACGGCGCTGATGAGCCCCGTCGTCATGGTTAATGTGCTGGGTCAGCACGTCGAGCCTCTGCTAGCCAGATCGGCGGAGCAGGACGAGGCGGCGAATGCGCGCGGCGTGGCGCCAAAGGTGCATTTGTACGGGAAGAAAGACGCGGTGTTTAAGCGTAAGATGGGCCATGTGAACGTGCTTGCTCCGAACGTGGAAGCGGCGCTGGCTTGGATCGAAGAAACTACGATTTGGAAGGTGTGAGGCCATCATGTTAGAACGTTACAGCAGACCCGAAATGAGAGCCATCTGGACGGAGGAAAACAAATTCAAAGCTTGGCTGGAAGTCGAGCTTTGCGCTTGCGAGGCTTGGTCCGAGCTTGGCATTATTCCGAAGGAAGACGTAGAAGCGCTGCGCGCGTCCGCCAGCTTCGACATCGACCGGATCTACGAGATCGAGCAGGACACGCGCCATGACGTAATCGCGTTTACGCGCGCGGTATCCGAGACGGTCGGACCCGAGCGCAAGTGGGTGCACTACGGCCTCACTTCGACGGACGTCGTCGATACGGCGACGGGTTACCTGCTTCGTCAGGCTAACGAGATTTTGCTGAAGGACATCGAAAGATTTATCGGCATTCTGCGCGAGAAGGCCATTCAATATAAGGATACGCCGATGATGGGACGCACGCACGGCGTTCATGCGGAGCCGACGACGTTCGGTCTCAAGATGGCGCTGTGGTACGAAGAGATGAAGCGTAATCTGGAGCGGTTCCAGCATGCTTCTTACGGCGTTCAGTTCGGCAAAATGTCCGGAGCGGTCGGCACGTACGCCAACATCGACCCGTTCGTGGAGCAGTTCGTCTGCGAGAAGCTTGGCATCACGGCCGCTCCGATCTCCACGCAGACGCTGCAACGCGACCGCCATGCGGAATACGTAGGCGTCATCGCGCTGATCGCGACGTCGCTGGACAAGTTCGCGACGGAAATCCGCGCGCTGCAGAAGAGCGAATTCCGCGAGGTGGAAGAGCCGTTCGCCAAAGGACAGAAGGGTTCGTCGGCGATGCCGCACAAACGCAACCCGATCGGCTGCGAGAACATGTCCGGCTTGTCCCGCGTCATTCGCGGCCATATGCTGACGGCGTTCGAGAACGTGCCGCTTTGGCATGAGCGCGATATCAGCCATTCCTCGGCGGAGCGCGTCATTCTGCCGGACTCGACGATGCTTCTTAACTATATGCTGAACAGACTGGGCAACATTATTCAGAACCTGACCGTGTTCCCCGAAAATATGAAGCGCAACATGAGCGCGACTTACGGCGTGCCGTTCTCCGGCCGCGTCATGACGAAGCTGATCGACAAAGGCTTCAGCCGCGAGCAGGCGTACGACACGGTGCAGCCGCGAGCGATGCAGGCATGGGAAGAGCAGCGCCAATTCCGTTCCATCGTCGAAGAGACGTCCGAGATTACGGCGGCGCTGTCCACGGAAGAGATCGACGACTGCTTTAACCCGACATGGCATCTGAAGCATGTGGATACGATTTTCGCAAGATTGGGCTTGAACTAAGGGACGAGGGGATGACTGGAATGAGCGCAAAGCCGCAGGCATTATCTACGGCGATCGATTACGTCAAGGCTCCGCTGGTGTACAAAGGCAAGGTGCGCGAGCTGTACGATCTTGGAGAACACTTTCTCATCGTCGTGACCGACCGCATCTCGGCGTTCGACTATGTGCTGGACCCGGCGGTGCCGGACAAGGGCAACGTGCTGAACCGGCTGTCGGCGTTCTGGTTCGAAGCGACGAAGGAGCTTCAGGAGAATCACGTCGTGCATACCGACGTTGCGCTGCTGGGCGACCTGGTAACGGAGCCGGAGCTGCTCAAGAATCGCATCATGGTGACGCGCAAGGCGGAACGCATCGATATCGAATGCGTCGTGCGCGGCTACATTACGGGCGGCGGCTGGAGACAGTACGCGAACACGGGCGAGATCAACGGCATCAAGCTGCCTGAGGGCATGCGCAAGAACGAACATTTCGCCGAGCCGATTTTTACGCCGGCGGCGAAGAACGACGTCGGCCACGACGAAGACATCCCGTTCGAGCGGATGTCTGAGATGGTGGGCGAAGAGCTGGCGAAGGAGCTGCGGGATCGCAGTCTAGCGCTGTACCGGTTCGCGCACGAATATTGCCAGGAACGCGGCATCATTCTTGCCGACTGCAAGTTCGAATTCGGACTGATCGACGGCAAGGTCATCCTCATCGACGAAATCTTTACGCCGGACTCGTCGCGCTTCTGGTCGGAAGGCAGCTACGCCTACGACGTGGAGATCGACAGCATGGACAAGGAGCCGGTTCGGACCTATCTGCTGGGCTCGGACTGGGATCGCGACAGCAAGCCGGATCCGCTGCCGGAGCTCGTCGTCGCGGCTACCACGGCGCGCTACCGCGAGATCTACCGTCGCTTGACCGGGTTGGAGCTGTCTTAGGAAGCGGCCGCTGCGCACCTAACGGACTCCGCGGCCTCTCTTTGCGTATCATCGAGGTTTAAAGAAACGTAGCGGACACCACAGACCTTTTTTAGTCTAATCAGCCCGGATCGGCACGTTATTTGAGTAAATAGCGTCACCTGTATCCGTTACATTTTCGAAAGTGCCCATATCGGCGAAGCAGGGTCTTGTGTGTCCGTTAGAACATACGACAACAGCGCCCGCAAGTCTGCAACTATCCAAATTAGCACGATGAACGACTTACCATAACAACCACACATTCAGGAGGCTATTATGAAGGCAACCGTCTACGTTACGATCAAGGAAAACGTTTTGGATCCGCAAGGAACGGCCGTGCAAGGCGCGCTCCACTCGATGGGATTCGCGGAAGTTGGCAAGGTGCGCATCGGCAAGTATCTCGAGGTCGAGCTTGACACTAACGACCGCGCGGAAGCGGAAGCCCGCCTGAAGGTAATGTGCGAGAAGCTGCTCGCGAACACGGTCGTCGAAGATTACCGCTTTGAACTGGAGGGTTAACAACATGAAATTCGCGGTTCTCGTATTTCCCGGCTCCAACTGCGATATCGACTGCTACAAGGCGGTAGAAGCGATCGGCGAGCAGGTCGATTACGTATGGCATACCGCTACGGACCTGTCCGCTTACGACGCCATTCTCGTGCCCGGCGGCTTCTCCTACGGCGACTACCTGCGTTGCGGCGCGATCGCGCAATTCGCGAACGTGATGAACGAAGTGAAAAAAGCGGCAGACGAAGGCAAGTACATTCTCGGCATCTGCAACGGTTTCCAAATCCTGACGGAAGCGGGCTTGCTCCCGGGCGCCCTAATCCGCAACACGGGCCTGAAATTCCGCTGCCACGGCACGTCTCTTGAAGTGACAAACGCGAATACGGCATTCACGAATCAATATACGCAAGGCGAAATCATCGATATTCCGATCGCTCACGGCGAAGGCAACTACTTCTGCGACGAAGAGACGCTCGCCGAGCTTAAAGCGAATAACCAAATCGTGTTCCGCTACGCGGGCGACACCAATCCGAACGGCTCCGTGGAGAATATCGCGGGCATCAGCAACAAAGACGGCAACGTCGTCGGCATGATGCCGCATCCGGAGCGCGCGATCAACCAGATTCTCGGCTCGGAAGACGGACTGAAAATGTTTACATCGATTTTGAACGCATGGAGGGAACAACATGGCGCAGCAATTAACAGCTAAGGAGCCGACTGCGGAGCAGATCGCGGATCAGCGCATTTACACGCAATTCGGCGTTACGGATCATGAATACGAACTGATTTGCGGCTTCCTCGGCCGCAAGCCCAACTACACGGAGATCGGCGTATTCAGCGTCATGTGGTCGGAGCATTGCTCATACAAGAACTCCAAGCCCATCTTACGCAAATTCCCGATCACGGGACCTCGCGTCCTGATGGGACCGGGCGAAGGCGCCGGCATCGTCGACATCGGCGACAACCAAGCCGTCGTGTTCAAGATCGAGTCGCATAACCATCCTTCCGCGGTCGAGCCATACCAAGGCGCGGCAACGGGCGTCGGCGGCATTATCCGCGACATCTTCTCCATGGGCGCTCGCCCCGTGGCGCTGCTCAACAGCTTGCGCTTCGGCAACCTGAATAACGATCGCGTCAAATATTTGTTCGAGAACGTCGTTAGCGGCATCGCCGGCTACGGCAACTGCATCGGCATTCCGACGGTAGCGGGCGAAGTCATGTTC
>JAQSXN010000189.1 GCA_029256665.1 Paenibacillus sp. | reverse complement strand
ATCCTTTTGTCGCCATTTGTTCAAACATTACCGTTGCCAAGCATCACAGAACGACAGAAGAGACGGGCTAATAACTATTATTTTATTGCGAATCGGGACATTCGTCCAATCCAAGCGTTTGCCTATGCCATAAGCTAGTAGAAAAGAAGGGTTGTGATCCGTGTTGAATCCATATCAAAATCCCGGAACCGGGAACGGGCACGGCGGTCACGGGAGCGGGCAAAGGAACGTAAACGGCAGCGAGCAAGGTTACGCCCACCGGCAAGGCCAGAGCGTGCTGAACCGTCCATATAGCGGACTGCACGGCGGCTTCCACTACGACGACGCGCCAAGGCATCAGCACCACCAAACGTTCCAGCCTCAGCAACAGCCGCCGCAGCCGCTTGCGCCTGATCAAAGCCAGCACCGCGAAGGAAGCTCCAACTTGCTGCCGTCCGTCATCCCGCAGTCCCATGGCCAGCTGCTGCCCGCGCCTCCGGCTTCCTCCGGCAAAGGCTTCTCGCTTGCGAATTTGACCAAATACGCGAACTTGACGGAGATCAAAGGTTTGGTCGACAGGATGGGAGGACTGGATGGCATCCTCTCCACCGTTACCAAGGTGCAGAAGGTCGTCGGCAGCGTGTCTCAGATGGCCCCGCTCGTCAAAGTGTTCATGGGCTCCTTCGGCAAGAATAAGTCCGAGACGAAGGATAACGGCAGCTACGGCGGCGGCCTATCCCGTCCCAGACCGCGCAAGCGCCGTACGAGCAGCGTCAAACGTCCCGCCGCCAAACGCCGCAGCCGTCCGCGACGTCGAAGATAAGCTTCATGTAGAACGTTCCGGTTACAATAAATCAGCTCCCGCCTATCCCGTCATGATCGTACATCATGGGGACGAGTGGGAGCTGATTTATGTTGCATGTTTCCAAATAATACGAATTCGCCGAAGCTTACTCTACAGGAACAACGCTTGGATAATCCAGAAGAATATCATCGCCAGAATCGCCGTAATCGGAATCGTGATGAACCAAGCGACAATGATTCGTCCCGCGACGCCCCAACGGACGGCGGAGAATCGTTTGGCGCTGCCTACGCCGAGAATCGAAGACGTGATGACATGCGTTGTGCTGACCGGCAGATGAATCATGGTAGCCGTCAAGATGACGGCCGCGGAACCGATATCCGCCGCGAAGCCGTTAATCGGCTCAATCTTGAAAATTTTGGTGCCCATCGTTTTAATGATCTTCCACCCGCCTATGGAAGTACCTAGCGCCATCGCAATCGCGGCCGACAGCTGTACCCAGAACGGAATATGATCCGTGTTCTCTTGTACGCCGGCCGCCACTAACGCGAATACGATGATGCCCATCGCCTTCTGCGCGTCGTTCGTGCCGTGCGAGAACGATTGGAACATCGCGGTAATCACTTGTCCGCCGCGGAAGCCTTTGTTGATCGTATGCGGACTTTTACTGGCGAAAATTCGCTTAAGCAGCCACATAATGATGAAGCCGAGGGAAAACGCGATAAGCGGCGATATGAGTAGAGCTTTAAGAATATCGATAAAACCGCTGGCATTAAGCGACCCAAAACCGGCTCCGGCGATAACCGCTCCGGCCAGCGCGCCGACCAGCGCATGGGAGGAGGACGATGGGATACCGAACCACCAGGTGATGAGATTCCATGCAATCGCCGCTAACAAGGCGGCGATGACGATCTCGATGCCGAACTCCAGATCGGCGGGATTAGCGACGCCGCTGCCGATCATCTTGGCCACGCCGGTAAAGGTGATCGCGCCGACGAAATTCATGACCGCAGCCATCAGGACGGCCAGCCGCGGCTTGATGGCGCGCGTCGAGACAGACGTCGCGATCGCGTTGGCGGTGTCGTGGAACCCGTTAATAAAGTCGAAAGCGAGCGCTAGGAAAACGACAATCCATAATACGTATAGTTCCATGTGTACGACTCCTGCTCCTCTGGATTAGCTGTTGCGCATAATGATCGATTCCAGCGTATTGGCTACATCCTCGCAGTAGTCGGTCGTCTGCTCAAGCCTCTCGTAAATTTCCTTGCGCTTGATCAGCTCGATCGGGTCTTGCACCTTGGCAAACAGCGTCGTCACGCTAACGCGCAACAGGTCGTCTGCTTGGTTCTCAAGCTCGTTGATCGCGATGCAATGCTCGCGCATCGCCAGCAGCTTCTTCTGCGTAAGCAGTTGAATCGCCTTGCGGATTTGGTGGGCGGAACGCACGATCACGTCCGCGAACAATGTAATATATTCATCCTTCTCGCGGATATTGTACATCTCGAATCGGGATGCGCATGCTTCGATACCGTCCAGAACATCGTCAAGCGAGGTCGCAAGTTCCATGATGTCTTCGCGCTCGATCGGCGTAATAAAGGTTTTGTTCAGTTCCTTCAGAATCGTATGCGTGTATTGATCGCATTCGCTCTCCAGTTCCTTCATCTTCTTGGCAAACGCCGTTAAGTTCGACAAATCCGATACGCCTGTCGCAAAAAATTCAACGGCTTCCACGAGCGTGTCCGCCATTGATTCGAGCGAAGTGAAAAAAATGTCCTTTTTCTTAAACATGTCAATCCCCTTATCCACTACAAAATGGTAAACATCGGTTGGACAGAAACGCGCCCTAACGTAGTGTACACCACAATTGTTAAGGGAATGTAAACGTCCATGAAAAATTTAAACATATTTTCGAGCCATCTACAATAGCCAATCGGAGAAAGCACTTCTTCAGGGCAAAAAGTAAGGAGATTCCATGAACGGAATCTCCTTGTCGTTATTCCGCATCCGCTTAGTTTAACCAGCGCTGGCGGTTTGTACCCATGAGACATGCTCGGCGAGATCAGGCTTGTCGGGCACGATATGGATGTATGTCTTTCCGGGAACCAGCGCGATCTCGGCGCCGTCCTTCGTCGCGAAGCGAATCATGCCATCGGCGCCGGACACCCAGTCGACGTCCGTCTTCTTGCCCTTCTGGAACAAGTACGCCTGTCCTCCCGACTTCAGGTCGACGGATAGCCTGCCGACATTGTCAAGCGTTCTATGCGCCGTCTCGAACACGATCAGATTGCTCGCCGACAACGTCTCGTTGTTGTTTAAGTCCAGATGGGGTTCTCCGTTGATGCTACGTTTATAAAGTCCGGTAGTCTCGTCATAGCGGTACCCTACCTCGTATCCGTCCATCATCAGAAACTTGAGCGTAATTTCGCGGGCTTCCTCCGTAACCGCCGCCGTGGCGACCGTGCCGTCCGGAGCGAACCGATATACGGGGACCGGCTTGTCCTCCGCGTACTTCTTCTTAGCCGCGCCTTCGCGCAGTTTCTCGAGCGATGAGTACAGATTATGCGGCGCCTTGCGGTCCTTGCTTCTCCAGAAGGACGAGCCCGCATTCGTAATTTCGTCGAGATAGGGTTTGCCTTGCTTCTTCAAGATTCCGTACGCTTCGGGACTGCCTCCGGCATGAGCCATAACGGCTCCGTAGCTGTCCGCGATATCGATCAAATATTTGCGATTGCTTCGTATCGGTCCGATCGTGTTCGTTAGTCCGTCCGTGCTCTGGAAAATCGCGACTAACCGAGTAATGCCCCCTTCCGCAAGCACCTCCCAGACGACGTCGGCTCCTGTAAGGCCCGACTGTGGACGCGCGGCGGAGTAATTATTAATCATGACGGCAATCGGCCTGGACTTTGCTTCTTGCGCGATCCCTTCTCCTGTCAATGGAGCGGTATACGGCAATGGCGTAGCCGTTGGAGTCGTCGTCGGCTCCGGGGTCGGCGCTATCGTGGGCTCTTGTTCGACGTTTACGTTCACCGCGTTATCGCCGCTGCAGGCTGCCGTCGCAAGCAGCGCGGCCGTGAGCAGCGCCGCGAAGCTTGCGCGCAATCGGTTGTTCATGGATAACCCGCCTTTACTAGAAAGTTGGCAATTGGCAATTAAAGAAGCTTTTACCTCCTATCTAATATTTAAGCACAGGTTTATGCGCATGTCTCGACAAAATTGCGGTTTTTCCGAACTAAATGGACCAATGATGCCATTCTTGCTGCTTACGATCGAGACCGTCAAGCCACTCCGACGTAACCCGGATCGCTTCCTCCTGATGCGTCTTCGACGAATACGTGTGCCCCGCCTGAAAAATGATCTCTTTATCGCATAACCCTTCGCTTCTGGTCCAGAACACCTTTTGATACAGGAAGCTATAATCGACGGGGATAAGATCGTCGCTCGTGCCGTGCACGAGCAGCACTTGTCCGCCGAACCGCGTCGCGGACTGGAAAGGCTGATGCTGCATCAGCGACTCAAAAAACACGGGCTGAAGCGCGTATCCGGCATGATCCGTGCCGCCCTTCTTCACGGCTTCGTCGTATCCGTGACGTCCGACGATCCGGACGATATCGTTAAAAGGATAGCCGACAGCCGACCACATGACGAGCCGCTTCACCCGTTTGTCCTTGACCGCGGTCATCAAGGCTACGGCTCCGCCCAAACTATGGCCGAGCAGCGCGATGCGGGCGGGATCCACGCAATCCATGCCGTGCACGTAATCGATCGCCGTCCTTGTCTGATCGATCATGGAGTCGAAGCCAAGCGCGCCGTAATCCCCGGTGCTCTCGCCGCAGCCGCCGTAATCGAATCGGAGCACGTAAGAGCCTCGCGCCGCAAGCGCCCTGGCCGCTTTTACGAAAAGCCGGTCCACGCCGACCCTGCTGCCAATGAAGCCATGGCAGATGACGATCGCCGGATGTTTGGCCGTCCTGTCGTGCTCTCCCTTCGGATAATGCAACGTTGCTTTTAATTCCAGACCTTCGTATTGCAGCGTCAATTGTTTTTCCATTTCCATGCCTCCCGTTCCCATGCGCTTCATTTATACCTATAATTCCTACCCGTTAACTATGAATTATTTTCATTCATGATAGCATGGCGCTTTCCGCACTGTCAACGATCCGTTCGATCCGTTCGAATGGCGGGTCTCGCGATAGCGCACACTACAGAACAATGGCTTCCTGTTGCCGAGGCAAAAAAATCAAGCCGTACCTCCCATGGAGATACGGCTTGACGGCGACAGGATAAACGTCGGGAGGTGGAAAGAATGGAAGAGATGCCGTTATGGATTGCATGGCTTCGCGACAATTGGATGTCCATATTGCTCGGCGCCGGAGTCGTCATCGCCGTCATATACGTGCTTGCCAATCGGAAGCTGCTCTTTTTTAAGGAGTAGACGGTTCCTTGGCGAGCGGCAACGAGATCGTGGCGATCGTTCCCGCCCCCTGCTCGCTGTCGATTCGGAGCTCGCCGCCATGCAGCTCGATAATCTCTTTGCATATCGCAAGTCCTAGGCCAGAGCCGCCTTGTCCGGAGCTGGCCTTATAGAATTTCTCCGTAATATGCGGCAGGTCTTCGGCCGCGATTCCGGTTCCCGTATCCGCGATCGTAACGCGGGCTTGCTTCTGTTCCTCGGACGCGCTGGTCGCCACGCGTATGCTTCCGCCGGGCGGCGTGAATTTGAACGCGTTGTCGATGAGGTTGATGATGACTTGCTTAAGCCTGTTCGCATCGCCGCTGACGACGATCGGACCCCCGGCATACGTTGCCATCAGCTTGACTCTCGTCTGCTCTTCCCGAACCGCGAGCTGCCGCACCGTCTCCTTGACGGGTCCGTTCAGATCAAGCGGCTCGGCATGGAGCTCCATCGAACGCGCCGACAGCTTGGAGAAGTCGAGCAGGTCCTCGAGCAGCCCGGAGAGCCGCTCCGTCTCCTTGCTGATAATCGATAACCCCAGCTTAACCTCCTCGTCGTCGTCCATCGGCTCGCTCTCCTTCAGCGTTTCGCTCCAGCCCTTGATCGACGTCAGCGGCGTCCGCAACTCATGCGAGATCGAGGAAATAAAATCGTTTTTGAGCTTCTCCCGTTTGTTCAGTTCGATCACCATCGCGTTAAACGTCTCGGCCAATTGGCCGATCTCGTCTCCGCTGCGTTTCGTCGCGCGCTTCGTCCAATCTCCTTCGGCCATGTATCTTGCCGCGCGGGTCAGCTCCTGCACGGGACCGACGATGCGCTGAGCGAGAAATAAGCTAAGCCCGAGAAAGAGCAGGACAACGAATATGCCGGCGATAACGGCCATCTGGATCAATTGGCCGACCATGTTATCGATTTTCTCAAGCGAAGCCGTGTAGCGGAACAGCGACACGATTCTCGTATCTCCCTTCAACGGAATCGTGACGGATGTAACGCGTTCGCCGTAATACGGATCGATGCCGCTCCAGCTCCCTACAGTGCCCGCCATCGCGCTTTTGACATCGCCGGATGTATACCGGACCGCGGGGGCGAATCCGTCCGAGTCGATCTGAATCTCGCCTTCGCTATTCAGCAATTGAATGCGGGTCGGGCCGCCGTCGGCCATATTTTGCAGCAAGTAGTCGGCCTGATCATGCAAGCTGAGCGACATAAGCGATCGGCTATGCTGCGATATCGCGGATTCCGCGCGTTGCTTCACGGAGCTATGGGCGCTTCCGTAATAATAATTCCAGATGAGAACGGTAAAGGCCGTTCCGAGCAGAGCAACGACCAGCGCGATAAGCAGCAGATAGCTCCATACCATCTTCGCCTTGACGCTTGTCATTCGGCCGCTCCTCGTCTCCAGCGATAACCAAAGCCCCATACCGTCTCGATAAAGGCGGGCTCCGAAGGATTGCATTCGAGCTTTTGTCTAATGCGGCGGATGTTGACGTCGACCACCTTTAGATCGCCTACGTAGTAACGTCCCCATACTTCGGTCAGAATATGGTCGCGGCTCACGCTTTTCCCTTCGCTTTCCATCAGCAGTCTGACGAGCGCCCACTCCGTCGGCGTCAGCACGATTTCGCTTCCGCTCTTCCATAACCTCCGCTGGGATACCGACAACCGGAAAGGCCCGCTCGAGACGACGTCTTCCGCTTCGTCGTTCCCGATCTTCGCATCCCGGGACGTCGCAAGCGATGCTTGGCCTGGCGCCTCCGCTTTGGCTTCGTACGATGCGGCAGAATCAGACTCGGCAAGGACAGTGGCGACGGAACCCGTTCCGGCTTCGTCGCCTGCGGCAGCTTCGCCATCGTAAGAGGCTTCGGCGTGCCGGACGGCTTCCCGATCGCCGTCCGGCACGAGCTGCGGCTGCGCGTGCATGCGCCGATACAGCGATTTGACCCGGGCGACAAGCTCCCCCGGGCTGAACGGCTTCTGCACGTAGTCGTCGGCTCCAAGCTCGAGGCCTTTGATTTTGTCCTCCTCCTGCGACTTTGCCGTGAGCATAATGATGCCCATGCGGGGATACTTATGCCTG
>JAQSXN010000188.1 GCA_029256665.1 Paenibacillus sp. | reverse complement strand
TTGTCGAGCATAAGAAGGACGTTGTCATCTTGCTCGACAGCATCACCCGTCTGGCGCGCGCCTACAACTTGGTCATTCCTCCATCGGGACGTACGCTTAGCGGCGGTATCGATCCCGCGGCGTTCCACCGGCCCAAGCGGTTCTTCGGTTCCGCGCGCAACGTGGAAGAAGGCGGCAGCTTGACGATTCTGGCGACGGCGCTTATCGAGACGGGTTCGCGCATGGACGACATCATTTATGAAGAATTTAAAGGTACGGGCAACATGGAGTTGCATCTGGACCGCAAGCTGGCTGAACGCCGCATCTTCCCCGCGCTTGATATGCGCAGATCCGGCACGCGCCGCGAAGAGATGCTGCTGACCAAGGAAGAGCTGGATAAGGTATGGGCGATTCGCAAGAACATGAGCGACGCGCCCGATTTCGTGGACAACTTCCTTAAGAAGCTCAAGGACACGGATACCAACGAGCAGTTCCTTATGTCGCTCGATACGTCGGCGGAAGCTCAGCGAAGCGATAGATCGCCCTCCAAGAGCAGCTCTCATTCGTCGTCCGCAAGCCGCAGACCTGTCGCAAGGTCGACGCAAGGGTCGTCTTAAAGAGGCAGTATTTAATACCGGCAACCCGGCTGGAAGGAGGACATCATGAATCTCGTATATGCGGACGAGCACGGCAACGTGTTCGACCATCCCGAATATTATGGACTCGGCCGCAGCGGCGACATGGTCGTGGAGATGCTGGAGGAGGAGCTCATTCCTCTGCCCGAAGGCGCCACGCTTGTCAGTCTGCCGTTTACGCGCCCGATCGGTCTTGATCCGGACAGCGGAGAGATGCAGGTGCTGCCCGGCGGCGCGCAAGCGGTAGGCGCGCTGCTGCCGCAAGGCTACACCCGTCTCTGTCTGCCTGGCTACGTCAAGGCGGACAAGAACGAAAAGCTGCCGCTATTCGGTTACACGGCCGTCGTCTGGAAGGACGGCGGGTTCCATGTCGCGGCCGAACAAAGCGACGATCCCGAGCGCTGGGATCCGCTTAATTGCGATCGCAACGAGCTTGGGGTACAGGTCGAGCGTATGCTCGAGAAATACCCGGAGAATCGGCTCGTTAAGCATCTTTCCAACTGTGCCCTAGGGTACGAATGCCTGACGGCGTCCAACACGTTCCTGAGTCGTTGGGAAGGCGCGGTACCCGTCTCCTATTCGTGCAACGCGGGCTGCTTCGGATGCATCTCCGAACAGCCGGACGACAGCGGCTTCCTGGCGCCGCAGACGCGGATGAATTTCAAGCCTACCGTAGACGAAGTGGTGGACATCATGCTGGAGCATCTCCGCGAGCCCGAATCCATTATAAGCTTCGGGCAAGGCTGCGAAGGAGAGCCGTCGACGCAGGTGAAAATCATCGTCGAGGCGATGCGGCGCGTCAGGGCCGTCACGTCGCTTGGTTACATTAATATTAATACCAACGCGGGGCTGACCGACTTTATCCGCGCGATCGTGGATGCCGGCCTCGATCTGATGCGCGTCAGCACGATCAGCGCGCTCGACGATCATTACAACGCGTATTACAAGCCTCGCGGCTATACGCTGCAGAATGTCGAGAAATCCCTTAGGTACGCGACCGACAAGGGCGTCTATACGTCGATCAACTATTTGATCTTTCCCGGCGTCACCGATCGGGAAGAGGAGATCGAAGCGATGATCGGGTTTGCCAAACGATCGGGTCTTAAGCTAATCCAGATGCGCAACCTGAATATCGATCCCGAGAGTTACCTGGCGCTCATTCCCAAGGCTCAAGGCGAGATATACGGGATGAAGCAGATGCTGGACATTTTCCGTGAGGAGCTCCCTGACGTCGTCATCGGTTCCTATACCCACGTGCCTCCCGCAGCGATGCGCAGACCCAAAAACGTGCTCATTCCATAATCTTCTTCGGAAGAATTGGCGATAGCGCAGCGGGCCGCGATAATCGGAAAAAGATATAAAGTTAACGGAGCAAGCATTAACGGCTAATCATTGCAACCGGCACTCGCTTCGTGCTATACTGGGCAATGTGTGATTGATACTCTGGGCCCGCATGTGGCTCAGGGCAGAAAGAGGTGAACGAGATGAAACAAGGTATTCATCCGACATACCACGTCGTTACAGCAACTTGCGCTTGCGGCAATACGTTCGAGACAGGTTCCATCAAACCTTCTCTTCGCGTAGAGATTTGCTCCGCATGTCACCCGTTCTTTACGGGTAAGCAGAAGTTCCTGGATGCCGGCGGCCGCGTCGACCGTTTCAAGAAGAAATACGGCATGTAATTCATACCGAACATTCGGCCTTTATTTGGCAGAATACAAGAACCTCCCTCAGCCATCCTATGGTTATAAGGGAGGTTTTTTTATGAGCAGATTTTATCGGGATCATCGCAAAATGAACCCTGTCCGGCCAGTGACGCATAAGTGGCTTGCACTTTGCTTGATCGGCGCCGCGCTGCTGCTCGGAGCTGGCTGCTCCAGCGCTGGGCCGGGCGAGACGAAGAGCTACGGACATGACGGATATATGGGGTATTCCAACAGCAACCCGAACCTGATGAACCGCAATACGACGCTGCTGTACGAGAAGGATACTCGAATGATCGAGCAAGTATTGGAGCCTGTCGCGGGCATCCGGTCGACGCGCGTCAGTTTCAACGGCAGCGAGCTCCATGTCGCCATACAAGCGGATTCCGAATTGACGGACGCTCAAGTCGAGAATTTGCGCGAGCGAGCTCAAACCATCGTGCAGACCAACATGCCGCGTTACGAAGTGCACGTGAAGGCAAGCCGTTAACGAAGGGATATGCATGGATCCGCGCGATCCTCGCGTAAATTTCTCCATCGGTTGCGCTTTGTCCCGGAATGTACTATACTTGTCTTTGCCGTGCTAGATGGGGAGGTAGCGGTGCCCTGTAACTCGCAATCCGCTGTAGCGAGGTTGAATTCCTGTCTGAGGTTATGCTGATGTGAGGCTTGGCGCTTGCAAGCAGTGTTGACAGCTGGGTCCTCCGCAATGGACGCTTGTGAACCCGGTCAGGTCCGGAAGGAAGCAGCCGTAAGCAAGTTAGTTCATGTGCCGGGGGAGCGCCTGGCTCGAGCTGTGTAGCAAGAGTGCCGCTTGGGTCGTATATATCGGGGGCAGGTGCACGGTTCTACCTAATAATAGGATGAGCGCAAGCTCCGCACATATGCCTGCAATCGCAGATTCTCCAAGCCAACGCTTGGGAACGGCGCGATTGCAGGCATTTTTGCGTGGATGGGGGCGGCGCGGGACAGCGTTGGCACAAGGAAAGCGTCCCAAGCTTGAGGTTAGCGCTTACGCTTCAAACCGCGATGTAGTATAATAAAGGAATCCGAAGATGCCGAAAGGGAAGAGCCGCGTGACACATATCGCATTATATCGTGCCTGGCGTCCTCAGACGTTTCAGGACATGGTGGGACAACAACATATCATACAGACGCTGCAGAACGCGATTCGGGAGAATCGGGTGTCGCACGCGTATTTGTTTAACGGACCGAGAGGGACGGGCAAGACGACGACCGCCAAGGTTTTGGCCAAGGCGATCAATTGCGAGCGGGGGCCGGCAATCGAGCCCTGCAACGAATGCGATGCTTGCAAAGGCATAACGGCAGGACATATTATGGATGTGATCGAGATCGACGCGGCGTCCAACCGCGGGATCGACGAAATCCGAGACATACGGGACAAGGTTAGATACGCGCCGTCGGAAGTCAGATATAAGGTGTATATCATCGACGAGGTGCACATGCTTACGACCGAGGCGTTCAACGCGCTTCTCAAGACGTTGGAAGAACCGCCCGGCCACGTCATCTTTATCCTGGCTACGACGGAGCCGCACAAGCTGCCGGCCACGATCATCTCCAGATGCCAAAGGTTCGACTTCCGGCAGGTATCGCTGCAAGAGCAGACTTCCCGCTTGCTGCAAATATGCGCCGAAGAAGGCATTAGCGCGGATGAGGATGCAATCGCTTATATCGCGAGACTGTCCGAAGGCGGCATGAGGGATGCGATTAGCCTGCTGGAGCAGGTATCGGCTTTCGGAGACTCGCGCATCACCTTGGATGCCGCGGTCGACGTAACGGGGGGCATGGCGTCGGAGCAGTTCTATCAGCTGGCCGAAGCCGTGCGCGATCGTAATGCGGCGGCGATTATGCCGCTGGTCGAAGGATTGACGCAGGCAGGCAAGAGCCCGGACAAATGCTTGGAGAATTTGATTTATTACTTCCGCGACTTGCTCGTGCTTAAGCTGGCGCCGGGCGGAGGAGCCGCGACGGAGCGAATCGTGGATCGAGAAAAGTTTCGGGAGATGGCCGAAGCGTATTCGCCGGAGCGACTGTTCGCGATGATCGATACGCTTAACCGGTATCAGGCGGAGCTCAAGCACGCCTCCCAGCCTCAGACCGTATTCGAAGTCGCGCTGCTTAAGCTGTGCACGCTAGAAGAAGTCGCGCGAGCCGGATCTGCGTCCTCCGGCGGAGGATCTTCGACAGCCGGAAGCGGAGCTTCCTCTACGGAGGTGCAGGCGCTTCGCCAGCAGGTTGCCGCGCTCGAGCGCAAGATCGAAGGATTGCTTAGCGGAGGAGCCGCGATCGCGGCGGCCGGCGAGACGGCCGTATCTGGCCGAGGCGGACAGGGTGGAGCGGCAACGCGCCCTGCAACCAGAAGCGCCTTTGGCGGAGGCGGCAGCGGAGTCGCGCGCGCCAAGGTCAAGTTGGAGGCGTATCTGGCTTTGGCTGGCAGTCCCGAGTCGGGCAGCGCCCGCATGAAGTGGGGCGACGTCCTGCAGCGGGTCAAAGAAGAAAAGGTTACGTTGCATGCGTGGCTTAAGGACGGGGAGCTCGTGTCCGTCTCGGAGCAAAATCTACTCTTGGCCTTCAAGAACGAAATTCACAGAGAAACGACCGAAAAACCGAACCATCGCGAGATCATCGAGCGAATTGCCGGAGAAGTGCTGGGCAAGGCTTGTACGCTGGTTACCGTCATGCAGAAGGACTGGCAGGCGGCGCTGGATGGAGCGGGAGATTCTTCGGCCGCCGAAGCTGGGGATTTCGTACTGGAGCATGAGTCGCCGGAAGGGACGGCGACGCCGCCGAAGCGGGCCGAATGGATCGAGGAAGCCGTGAAGCTGTTCGGCGAAGATCTGGTTGTCGTGAAGGATAAATCTTAACTATACTATTAATGAGGTGACGAACGAATGAACAACATGAACCAAATGATGAAGCAAGTGAAGAAAATGCAGGAACAAATGATGAAAGCCCAGGAAGAACTCGAAAGCAAAATTGTAGAAGGAACTGCGGGCGGCGGCGTCGTGACGGCCGAAGTCAATGGACATAAGAAAGTGCTAAGCATTGTAATCAAGCCGGAAGCGGTGGATCCGGACGATGTCGAGATGCTTCAGGATCTCGTGCTGACCGCCGTTAACGATGCCCTTACGAAGGCAGACGAGCTGGCGAACAAAGATATGGGCAAATTTACGGGCGGCATGAAAATTCCTGGCTTGTTCTAGCAGAACGGCCGCTCAGCAACGAACGGCTCCGATAACGGTAGGCTGAAAGTCTGAAAGGAGCTGCACCCTTGTATTACCCGGAACCCATAGCAAAGCTGATCGACGCGTTTACCCGTCTCCCGGGCATTGGTCCCAAGACGGCGGCAAGACTTGCGTTCCATGTGCTGCGGATGAAAGAAGACGACGTGATCGATTTCGCCAAGGCGCTGGTCAGCGTAAAAAGAAATTTGTTTTATTGTTCGGTCTGCTGCAATATAACGGATACCGATCCTTGCCGAATATGCCAGGATAAATCCCGGGACGGATCCGTTATCTGCGTCGTTCAAGAGTCGAGGGACCTTGTGGCGATGGAGCGGACCAAGGAGTTCGACGGCTATTATCACGTCCTTCAAGGGGCGATCTCTCCCATGGAGGGGATCGGTCCCGACGAGATTCGTATCGCCGAGCTTCTCCGGCGACTGAGCGACGAGCGCGTTCAAGAATTGATTCTCGCGACCAATCCTAATATCGAAGGCGAAGCGACGGCCATGTATTTATCGCGGCTGGTGAAGCCCTTCGGTCTTAAGGTGACGCGAATCGCGCATGGTCTGCCGGTCGGCGGAGATTTGGAGTACGCTGACGAAGTGACATTGTCAAAGGCGCTGGAGGGCCGAAGGGAACTCAGTTAGCCGTGGCGCCACCGTCATTCACAACAAAAACCGTTCCGACTGCGCGTTTACCGCGTGGTCGGAACGGTTTTTTTTGCGAGTAAATCTACAATCATTCAAAAGCAATGGCGCCTGCACCCCTCCGCCGCCGCCATCAAACCCTGCAGGATTGTTCTATTTCCGCGTACAAGCTTATACACATAAAAAGGAATGGTGTTTAAGATTGGACAAGGCGGGTGAGGGCATGCAGCGAGAAGTCGAGAAGGAAGAGCTGGCCAGCAAGCTGGAATTAAAGGCAGAGATCAAGGAGACGCTGACGCAGTGGGAGAACGCCAAACGGTTCTTTCATCATGCAAGGGGAAAAGAACAAATCGATTATGCCATCTTTTGCATTATTACCGCGGAGAAAAGGTACGACATGCTGCTAAGCAAAGCTAAACGAATGAGGGGCCCTTGGCCCAAATGGGAGGGAATCGTGAAATGAAGACGGTATGGGCTGCGATGTTAATTGGTTCTTCGTTGTTGTTGATTTGGGTTTTGGTTCGTAACAAGATGTCATTAGGGTGGTTGAAAGGATTCGCGCTTCATCTGGTGGCTGCCGCAGGCGTATTGTACGTGCTTAATTACAGCGGGCTGATCGCCGATATGTACATCCCTTTAAATCCGGTAACCGTTGGCACGGTCGTCGTCCTGGGAGTGCCGGGAATTGCGTTGTTGGCAGGGCTCCAGTTGACTGTCATGTAATGATTGAACAAATTGGTTGACGGGGCGGCAATTAGTATGATACATTATATCTCGCGCCTGACGCAGAGGAATAAATGGATTAAAAAGTTTTTCAAAAAAAGACTTGCATTCCTCTAGGCGGCTGTGATATATTATAAAAGTCGCCGCTGAGACATTGGCGATAACGAAAGAAAAGAAATTGTTCTTTGAAAACTGAACAACGAGCGAAACTGCCCGATCCAATCGCAAGATTGAATCGAATAAACAAGCTTTCGTGCTTGGCCTTGGCCGATGCGAGATGCTTGAAGCAACAACGTGATTGAGCAAGTCAAACACCTTTATGGAGAGTTTGATCCTGGCTCAGGACGAACGCTGGCGGCGTGCCTAATACATGCAAGTC
>JAQSXN010000187.1 GCA_029256665.1 Paenibacillus sp. | reverse complement strand
GCGGTCGACGTACGGGCTACTCCGTCCTTCACCTGGCCCAAGTAATCCATGTAATTCGGCATTAAGTCTTTGTACTGGCTAATATCAAGAATTTGACCTTGCTCAGCCATTTCGCTGGTGTCATAGAACAGCGGAGTCATGAAGAAATCCGTCAAGTTATTGCTTGCGATTTCCAGTTTGACTTTTGCATCATAATCGGCAGACGGAATGTAGTTCCAATCAATCTCGATTTTCCTGCCCATCTTCTCTTCCATCAGCTTCATCCACTCTTTGTGGATCATGCTTTGGGTGTTGTCCACGCCGCCCGACGACACGGTTACGGAAAACTTCAACGGTTCGGCATTCGAGACATCCTCGCCATTGGTAGAAGCATTATTGCTTGGAGCCGGGTCATTGTTGTTTTTGGAACAAGCCGACGTCAATGCAACAACCAAAGCAACGACCATCAAGAGAACAAACGCTCTAGACTTCTTCATAGTATGAACCCCCTATTAAATGAATTGTTTATGATGATGATGTAAAGGAAGGATCGATTCCCCGCGCGGCGCTCGCCTCCTATCCGTGATCCGCAGGTCGCCTTTTACATCCTATCAAAGTGCCGACAATTAACCCTTGATCGACCCAACGAACATCCCCTTCGTGAAGTACTTCTGGAAGAAAGGATAGATGACCATAATCGGGAACATCGTTACAATGACAACCGCCATTCGAATCGACTGAGGGTCAAGCTGAGACCCTTGCGCATTGACGGCAACATTGCCTGCCCCGACTCTTCCTTGGATGGCGGAAGTATCCAATTTAAAGAGGTAGTTCCTCAAGATCATTTGCAGCGGGTATTTCTCTTCGCCCTGCAGATAGATCAAGGCTTCGAACCACGCGTTCCAGCTGCCCACGATGCCGAACAAAGCAAACGTCGCCAGCAAGGGCTTCGATAATGGCAATATGATCCGGAACATCAACACGACTTCGTTTGCGCCGTCAATAAGCGCGGCATCTTTCACTTCGGATGGTATGTTCTGAAAGAACGTTCTAAACAGAAACACATTGTATGCGCCAACCGCTGCCGGCAAAATCATGACCCAGATCGTATCGAGCATGCCCAAGCTGCGGATAAGCAGATAGGTAGGAATCAGTCCGCCGCTGAAAAACATGGTAATCATCAGAAATATAGTAAGAAATTTTTTGCCGGCAAACCCTTGCACGGTGAGCGGATAAGCGAACAAAGAGGTAAACAGCAGCATCACGAATGTAGATCCGACCGCATAAACAATCGAATTTATATACCCGGAAGCGATGTATTTGTCTTTGAAAATGTCCAGATACGATTGCAAAGTAAATCCCTTGGGCCATACATAAACGCTTCCCGAAGATACGCTGCGCGCATCGCTCATGGAAACGGAGATGATATTGAAGATCGGGAACAGCACCGCAACCAAGATGATAAGCATGATGAAGATATTGAAAACATCAAACACTCTAGAGGCCAAGCTTTCTCGTCTCAATTCGATCCCCCCTTAGAACAAGCTCGTATCCGAAACTTTACGGCTGATCCAGTTTGTAATAAACAATATCGCGAAAGAGATGACCGACATAAATAACCCGATCGCGGTGGTATACGCGTATTGCGCGCCTTCCAAGCCTTGTCTATAGACATAAGACCCGATGACGTCGGCAACCTCATAAGTTTGAGGATTGTACAACAAGATAACCTTCTGGAAATCCGACCCGACGATGCCCCCCATAGCAAAGATAAGCAAGATTACGGTTGTCGGTTTAATGGACGGCCATGTGATGTGCCGCACCTTCTTCCACCTGCCCGCCCCGTCTACTTCGGCCACATCGTAGAGCGTAGGGTCGATCCCGCTCATTGCCGCAAGGTAAATGATGGCTCCGAAACCGACTCCTTGCCAAATACCGGAGGAAATAAAGATGGTTCTGAACCAATCCGGTTCAAGAAGGAACGTCGTCGCTTTCCCTCCCATAAATGTGATAATGTCGTTAATCATGCCGTCTCTGGCGGTATACATTTTAATAATTCCGGCAACGATGACAACCGATATGAAATGCGGGACGTACGAGACGGTTTGCACGACTCTTTTGAAGCGCTTACTTTTCAATTCGTTGAATAGTAAAGCCAGGATGATCGGCGCGGGAAACGACCAGAATAACGTATAAATGCCTAGCAAGAATGTATTTTTCAACAATCGAAGCCCCATCGGGTCCCGGAAGAAGGTTTCGAAATATTTAAAGCCAACCCAAGGACTCCCCCACACCCCTTTAACGGCGCTATAATCTTTAAACGCAATCAATACGCCGTACATCGGAAAATACGCAAAGATCAATATCGTCAGAAAACCCGGCAGCACCATCAAATAGAGATAACGATGTCTCCATAATTTCGCCCATTTACCTTGATTGATTGCCTGCAAATAAAGCACCCCTTATTTAAAGAATCTAATCGTATTTAGCTATGTATCCCCTACTACGTTGCGAAGCGTAACACCCACGCTTGTAAGCGCTTTAATAATAGGGGGTGTAATCCATTAGGCAACGTTATCAGGTTTGCGTACGGCGTTTGCTTATCATTCTGCATGATGGAATTGTGTTTCATGTAAGTCATGTAAACGGAACCATCATCAAGTTATTATGCTATATTCGTAATATAACACATACATAATTTAGCGTCAATTAGTTTATTCGGCCTATTTTCGACATAACTTAGTATGTTTTACGCATGCTAATCCAATTCAGCTTCTACAATAGAGTTTCATCTTTATTCATAGTCCGGCGTCAATCGAAACTTGTAATTCCCCGAATCAAGCAAGACGACCATCTCATCCTGGAACAGCTTCACATCATACGGGACGTTCGGAGGGAGACTGCCGGACTGTTGCAGCCAAACGACTTCTTCGTTCTCCCTCACGGAAACGGAAATCGCGGATATCCGGGTTCCATGGCTATACAATGGCAAGTACGCTTCCGCCGAGCCATTAGGCGGAATTTGAATCTCGCATTCCCAAACCTCGTCGTTCGCCTTGGACCAGCAAACTGCATAAGATCCGAGAATGGTGTGGATCGAAGCGGACGCTTGGGTCAGACGCTTCGCGCGAAACGGCTTGAAGACAACTTGTTTGAACCCGACGGCTTCCGGACGCGGAGCGAGTCCGGCTACATGCTTATAGAACCAGGCGCTGACCGTTCCAAACATCGGGTGATTATGGGAATCGCGGCCATCCCAAGATTCCCACAACGTGGTGGCGCCATTGTCCATCATATACCCATATCCCGGAAATTCTTTGGACATCACCATCTCCAAAGCCAAATCCGTTTCGCCTCGCTCGCTCAGCAGATCAAATAAAAAGGAAGTCCCGAATATGCCGGTATCCAATCGCCCGCCGCGTTCGTCCCTGTAATATCGCAGTACCCGCTGCCACACTTGATCGGTATAAGCTTCCGGAACGCAGTCCAGAATGAGCGGGAACAAATCCGCTCCCTGCCGTCCGATGGAATAGCTCGCCGATTCGGGATCGAAGAAGGCCGCGTTAAACGAATCGCAGATAAGCCGGTACAGCGCCGCAAATCGATGGCTATCCTCTAGACGACCGAGCGCCTTGGCCATTTCCGACATGATATTTACCGTATAGGCATAATAAAATGTGCTTACTAGGACCGGGGGAAGCTCATTGGTTCCCGGGACGCACCAGTCTCCCAGGAACCAGCTGTCCGGCTCCTCGAATTCAACCAGGTAACCCCCGTTGTTACGGGTGCCCAAATACGCGATCCATCGCTTCATGCCTTCATAATGTTCGGCCAACAAACGCAGATCGCCATACATCCGGTACATCGTCCATGGCATGAGTATATAAGCGGATCCCCAAGCAACCCCGCCTCCGCCCCCGTTAAACGGGGCCGTGTGCGGAACAAAGCCCGTATGCTTGTTCTGCGAATCGCCGATATCGCCAATCCACTTCGTATACAAAGCAGACATATCGAAGTTGTAGATCGCCGCTTCCGCGGTCAGATGTCCGTCCCCCGTGTACCCCAGCCGCTCCCGATGAGGACAGTCGCTGGGCACGCCTCCATGAAGATTCGTAAGCTGCGACCAGCGATACGCGTTGTGCACCTTATTCAGCAACGGGTCCGAGCATGAGAATTGACCCATAGTCTCAACCGCTGCATGAACGATGACCCCGTCGAGATCCTTAAGCTCCGGAATTCCGGGATACCCGGAAACTTCCGCATAACGAAAGCCATGCCAAACGAATCGCGGCTCATACTGCTCTAAGCCCGCCCCTTTCATTATGTAAGCATCGGCTTGCATTTGGCTCTCGCCTCCGCTGCTGGCCGGATCGAGCTCGCCGCCCGCTTCGACGTTCTCCGCAAACCGAATCGCGATTCTTTGCCCGGCTTTCCCTTGCATCCGAATTCGCACCCAACCGGAGAAGTTCTGACCAAAGTCGAATACGTAGACATCCGGCCGCACTTCGGTTCGGGAGATTGGCGTGAGCATGCCGATCCTCTTATCCGGCGGCGACATCTGAGCCAGCAGTCGACCGGCCGGCGGACGAACCAGGCGGGCGCGATCCCAGCAGGAATCGTCGAATCCGGGTTCTGTCCAACCGGATTGCTCCAGCCTCGCGTCATAGACCTCGCCATAGAAGACGTTATTGAACACGATCGGCCCAGGGCTGCACTTCCAACCGGGATCGCTAATGAAACGGCCGGTCGTTCCATCCTCGTAGGCGATGTCCAACTGCATAATCAATTTGGGAGACCCATACCTCATTGTTCCTTCTACCGTTCTTTCCGTTAGATTGTAGAAGCCGTTGCCAAGCATGACCCCAATCGCATTGTCGCCCGGCCGAAGCCTGTCGGCCACCGAATGCTGGATGTAATGGACCCGTTTGACGGTTTGATCGTCGAAAGGATACAACAAGCCCTCTATACGGCGGTTGTCGTAATCCGTCCAATTCGGAACCAAGACATGGTCCCCGATCTGCCCGCCGTTCATATAAAGCTCAAAGTATCCGAGACCGGAAATACATAGGGCAGCTCGCTTGACGGCCTTATCGATTCGGAATGTCGTTCTAAATAGCGGAGCCGAGATCGCCTCGTCGGCGCCAATCCACTGAGCGGACCATTCATCCGGGCTGAGGATGCCCATATCAAAATAAGCTGCCCCTTCAGCCTTGTAAGGCTGCCCGTCTTGATCCCAACAACAGACCGACCAGTAATACCGAAGTCCGCTTAGCAGCGGACATCCGCCATACTCAATATGGAAGGTCTCAGCCGATTCGACCCTTCCGGAATCCCATAAATCTCCGATTCCGGCAAGAACGCGACTTTCCTTCTCCGACACGACAATGCGATAAGCGACCTGCCGCCGACTAAGCTTATCGACTTCTAATTCCCAGCTGAAGCGTGGCCTGCTCGTTTGAACGCCAACGGGGTTCGTATTGTATTCGCATCGCAATCGTACAGTCTTCTTCATTTTCTGCCTCCTCGCACTATCTTGCTCCTCATAGTTTTGTTATAATAAATCACATTAGTTGGTATACATTATAATCGATGATTACTATTAAATCTATCATTCCAATTCAAAAGATTCGCTGGAGAAGAAGGAGAAAACTTATATGACATTCGACTTTTCGGGGAAAACCGCCATCGTCACCGGCGCCGCAAGCGGTATCGGCAGAGCGATCGCGATCGGATTGGCAAAGGCGGGAGCGCATGTGGTCGCTTCCGACGTTCATGTGGACAACCTGCTGCAATTGAAGCAAGAACTAATGAACGAGCAAGTGTGCATCGACATTCAAGCCTGCGATGTGAGCGAGCAGCAAGAAGTACAGGACATGTTCTCCCATCCCGCGCTCGCGAAGGGCCTCGATATTTTAATCCATAGCGCCGGCATTACGTTTGCAAAGCATGTGACGGAAACCTCCATTAACGAATATCGCTCCTTAATCGAAACGAATCTGTCCGGCACCTTCTATTGCTTGCAGCACGCGGTCAGCCGCATGAAGGAGCACGGGGCATCGGGCTCGATAATCGTCGTGAGCTCCATTAACGCGCATCGTCCTCTGCCCGATCAGGCTGTATATAGCAGCACGAAGGCGGCAATCGAATCCCTTGCCCAGTCGCTTGCCGTCGAAGTCGCGCCTTGGGGAATTCGCGTCAACTGCTTGGCGCCCGGGGCCGTGAATACGCCTTTACTGAGAGACGCGATGCCGCCCGCGGCGGAACTTAGCAAAAAATCCCCGGGAACCCCCATTCCTATCGGATATATGGGGGAACCTGAGGATATGGTCGGAACCGCAATGTTTCTGGCCTCGCCGTTATCTTCTTACATGACGGGAGCAAGCCTGGTCGTGGACGGCGGATTGCTGCTGCAGAGATAAGCAGACACTTCCAAAAGATATTCAATTCGAATAATTTATTAATGAAAACCGGTTGAATTATTTGATATAATATTCATTACGCGAACTATCACTGGAAGGTGGATGATCTCATTATGAGTGTTAAAGGTGGATTGCAAAGGCTGAAAGGGCTTTACAAATTCGGGGAATTCCATTCAAGAATACGCGGAAAGGTGTTTGTGAATAAGCGGGGAGCCATCCAGGTCGGAAAAAATCTTACCGTAGTCGGCCATCCATGGGCAGTTCAAATTACGAGTACCAAAGGCGCCAACTTGTTAATCGGTAATCATGTTTACATTAATGCCGGGGTGGGAATTGCTGCGAATAAAGAAATTGTAATTGGGGACAACGTAAAAATCGGTCCAAGAACGAGTATTTTCGACAGCAATTACCACCGTATGGATTCGGCCGATAAAGGCGAACTCAGCAAAAAAATAACAATCGGAAACAATGTTTGGATCGGAGCGGATTGCACCATTCTGCCTGGTGTCACTATCGGACAAAATTCGGTCATCGCGGCCAAAAGCACCGTTAATAAGGATATCCCCGACAATGTATTGGCGGGAGGAAGCCCCGCTAAGCCGATTCGGGAGCTTACAATAGAAGATGGCTGGGTTAGGGAGTGAATCAACTTAATTGCCGCCATCTTGTGTACGCTAGCCTTGCTGCTCTCCGCATGCAGCAACAACGAGGCGGGAGAGGGATCGGCGAACGGGAACGGCTCCGGAAAAATTCCGGAGCAAGAAAGAACATTTCGAAATGTTTGATTCCGACCCATGGACTTTCCCAGAAGCCTTTGAACATGTTGTAATCCTGGAAGGCCATGAATACGCCGTACATCGGGACATAGCTGAAGAGGAATATGAATAGAAGGCCGGGAATGATCATGAGCTGGAT
>JAQSXN010000186.1 GCA_029256665.1 Paenibacillus sp. | reverse complement strand
GGCAAAACCGTACGCAAGGTGATCGCGGTCAAAGGCAAGCTCGTGAATATCGTAGCGAATTAATCGCCGCCCCGAAGAGGTGAGCGGGCTTTAGCTGAAGAACAGCTATTGTCCGTTCACCTCTTCGCCGTAGAACAAGGTGGTAACCTTGACGAGATCCTCTTGATATTTGTTATGCGTCGTTCGGATGACCTGATTGAAGATGCCGTCCGTTTCGCGCTGGAGCAGCTTTAGCGCTTGGGCCGTAATGCCGCCCGGAACGGCGACGCGGCACTGAACGTCCTCCATCGTCATGCCGCCTTCCGTAAGCAGGAGAGCCGTGCCGAGAAGCATATTGGACGCGACCTTGCGCGCTTCTTCCCGGGGGATGCCCGTTTCTTCGACGGCCGCATCGACGAATTGCTGGAGCAGGAAAGCGATAAAGGCGGGACCGCAGCTCGAAAGATCCGACACGATGCGGGTATATTCTTCTTCGATCCGAAGCGGCTCGCTAATATGGGCGAACAAAGCCTCGATTTCTTTCCGGTCCCGTTCCTCCACCCGGCTGCCGTAGATGCATAGCGCCGCGCCGCTCCAGACCAAATTCGTAATGCTTGGAATGATTTTGGCGACCTTGCAGTTCAGCTCTCCTTCCAGATGGGAGACGAGCACGGGACTCGTGATCGAGACGACGACTTGGTTCGGACGCAGGACGGACTTGATATCCCGCACGACGTTGATGAACTCATGAGGCTTCACGCACAGGAATACATAATCGGCTCCCCGCGCGACGTCCGCGTTGCGATATTCGGCTCTCATGCCTGGATATCGGTCGGCTAGCGCTTGCGCCTTTGCGTAGGTTCGGTTGCTTACGGCGATTTCGGCCGGTCCCAGTGCTCCCGACGCAATAAATGACTCGATCAGCAAGCTGCCCATGGAGCCCGTGCCGATAAATCCAACGTTCATGCTTAGCCCTCCTATAGCGTCGATTCCGTTTAATGTGCTCTTACATTGTATTCCAGGGGACTTGTTTGTTATGTCAACTTTGATTGAATAGCAGGGGGATTATGGCAAGAAACGCGAACGGAAAGAAGGTGTTTCGTATTTGAGGCGGCGGATGGGACAAGGGAGATGGTTGTTTGTTGGTGCTTGCCTGCTTGGCGCCGCCGCGCTGTTGGCGGCGGCGCTGATCGGGCGGTCGGCTGAGGGCGGCGGCAAGTGGTTGCCGATGAACGATGCCGTTGAAGCGATTCTGGCCGAATCGGAAGGAGCGGACGGACAAGCGAACGGAAGCGTTAATCCGGAGAGGAGTTCCGCGGAAACGGGGAATGATGTTGGGGAAGCAGGAGAAGCTGGCGGCGGGGCGAATGAGGGGGGCGGTAATGGAGATGTCGGTAGCGGAAAGTCAAATGGGAGTAACGGTCGCGGCGTCGAAGTCGGCTTGGGCGATACGGGGGGCGCATCCGAAACCAACGGAGCCGTAGCCGAATCCGGCAGCGTTGCGGCCGGTAAAATCGATATTAATCGGGCGAACGCGGAGCAGTTGGACGGTTTAAAAGGGATCGGCCCCGCCAAGGCGCAGGCCATCGTGGCCGATAGAGAAAAAAACGGAAAATTTCAAAGCGTGGACGATTTGCTGCGAGTGAAGGGGATTGGGGAAAAACTTCTGTCTTCCATGAAAGAAAGCGTTGTCGCTTTACCGTGAATATGAGAAAATGGTGGAGATGCTGCATTTCAAATGGTCTCAAGGAGGAGTAAGGAATGTCCAATGATAACAAGTTTTCGCTAGACACGCTTGCCGTGCACGGGGGACAAGCCATCGACCCGACCACGATGTCCCGCGCGGTGCCGATCTACCAAACGACCTCATACGGATTCCGCGATACCGACCATGCCGCCAATCTGTTCTCGCTGCAGGAGTTCGGCAACATCTATACCCGAATCATGAACCCGACAACGGATGTATTCGAGAAGCGGGTGGCAGAGCTGGAGGGAGCCGCGGGAGCGCTCGCCGTCGCGTCCGGACAAGCCGCCATCACGTATTCGATTCTTAATATCGCCGGTTCCGGCGACGAGATTGTTTCCGCTACGAGCTTGTACGGCGGCACGTACAATTTGTTCTCCACGACGCTGCCGAAGCTGGGCATCAACGTCAAGTTCGTCGATCCGTCTGATCCGGAGAACTTCAGAGGGGCGATAACGGATCGCACGAAAGCCATCTTCGCCGAGACGATCGGCAACCCGAAGGGCGATATTATCGATCTGTCGGCCGTTGCGGCTATCGCCCACGAGAACGGTTTGCCGCTGATCGTCGACAATACGTTTCCGAGCCCGTACCTTTGCCGTCCAATCGAACACGGAGCGGATATCGTCGTTCACTCCGCTACCAAGTTCATCGGCGGCCACGGTACGTCCATCGGCGGCGTCATCGTGGACGGAGGCAAGTTCGACTGGAAGGGCAGCGGCCGGTTCCCGGGCCTCACGGAGCCGGATCCGAGCTATCATGGCGTCGTGTACACGGAAGCGGTCGGTCCGATCGCCTACGTGATCAAGGCGCGCGTGCAACTGCTGCGGGATATGGGCGCGGCATTGTCGCCGTTCAACTCGTTCCTGCTTCTGCAAGGACTCGAGACGCTGCACCTCCGCATGGAGCGTCACAGTTCCAATGCGCTTGCCGTCGCGCAATTCCTTGAATCGCACGAGTCGGTGGAGTGGGTGAACTACCCAGGCTTGCCGAGCCACCCGTCGTACGAGCTTGCCCGGAAGTATTTGCCGGACGGCCAAGGCGCGATAATGACATTCGGCATCAAGGGCGGAATCGAAGCGGGCAAACGGATTATCAATTCCGTCAAGCTGTTCTCGCATTTGGCCAACGTCGGAGACTCCAAGTCGCTGATCATCCATCCGGCCAGCACGACGCATCAGCAGCTGTCGCCGGAGGAGCAGGCCGAAGCGGGCGTTGCCCCCGGGATGATTCGCCTTTCGATCGGCACGGAAGGCATCAAGGACATTATCGCCGATCTCAAGCAGGCGATCGAGCTGAGCCAAGGCGTTCCGGCCAGCCAAGCTTAACGCCGGCAGTACGGAAAGGCCGGCTTCGCATAACGCGGGCCGGCCTTCCTGTTAGAGCTAGTGGATGAAACAACCAGAGTAGATAAGGAGTCGATCGCCATGCATACATCCGCAGCCGGCAACGATACGATCCGCAAGGATTGGGACACCTATTTTATGGACATTGCCTATATGGTTTCGACCCGTTCGCGTTGTCCGCGAAGACATGTGGGAGCCGTGCTCGTGCAAGGCAAGAAGCTGCTTGGCACGGCCTATAACGGAGCGCCGATGGGCGTGCACGATTGCCTGGAAGCAGGCTGCATGATCGCCGAGGAGATCGAGGTCAAGGTAGTCGAGGGCATCGAGCAGGTCATTCGGAAACAACGCTGCATCCGCACGATCCACGCCGAACAAAATTTGCTGCTGTTCACGGACAGGGCGAACCGGGAAGGCTCGACGGTGTACGTGACGGATCAACCTTGCTGGACCTGCGCCAACATGCTTGCGAACAGCGGCGTCGCGGAAGTGGTTTACCATCGCGCCTATCCCAAGGACAGCGAAAAGGTGTACGCCCTCATGGAACAGAAGGGAATCGTCTTCCGCCAGATCGGCACGTATTTCGCGCCGGAGCAGGCTCGGATGGACGTGATTTCGTAGGAGCGGAGCCGTAGGCGCGTTGACAAAGGCGCATGAAATAGCATAACCCCGCCATCCGCCGTCTCTCCATGTATGAATGCGCACCAGCAGGCGCTGATTATTATCCAAATCTAATAGCATATTCCGCCTATATGGCGGCAATGGGGGAAGAACCTCCGGACGCATGTATTACACATGTGTCCGGAGGTTCTTTTTTTTGTTTGTCTGGCACTAACGGAAAGGGGAGCCGTCGATTCGCATCGCGTGACGCAACGAAGCATTCCACTTGCGTCTAACGGTTCCCACCCGCGCCTTTTTCGCGTAACACGCCGCTCCCCATATTGTAAAGGCTGCGAGCGAGCTTATTTGATCGAATACAGCTCCATTTCGCTGTTTTGATGCTCATTAGACTCCGCCGTAACCGTTACAATTCCAAACCAGCCCAAAAGACGCAATAAGCCGCGCAGGCAACCGTTACAGGTTCTGATACACGATTGGAGTAGGCGGGTGAAAGCCATTGAAGCAGGCGGGAAAAACATTGAACCAAGCAAAAGAGAGGCGGTGAAGCGATGTTGAGAGCAATGAATCGGAGGCCGCTGGTTTGGTTCGCGGCCTCATGGGTTGGCGGCAGCGCCGCGGCGGCCGGCCTCGGCCTCCGCGGCGCCATGCTTGCAGGCGGAGCCGCCGCGCTGCTGGCGGTAGCCGCAAGCGCCGGCAGGCTGGCGACGGGGAGGCTCGCCGCGCTGTGCCTGCTGGCGTTCTGCCTGGCGGCGGGCCAGCGGCTATGGGCGGACGAGCGCAACGCGACGTCGTTAACGCCGCTGCTTGCCGCCGCCGAGGCGGCCGAGCCGGGAGCCGCGTTCGTCGCGGCGGCGAGCGGCACGATCGTCAGCGCGGTCGAGGTCGACGGCGACCGCGCCATGTTCCGCATGAAGGCGGATGCCGTTCATGCGGGAGGAATCGCGCAGCCGGTCGGCGCCGGCGAGCTGCTGCAGGTTCAGCTGCGGCTGGTCGCGCAGCCGGAGCAGGAGATCGCCGCGGCTTGGCAGCGCGGCGACAGAATCGACGTGGCGGGCGAGCTGACGCGGCCCGCCGAAGCAACCAATAGCGGCGGCTTCGACTACCGCCGCTATCTAAGCAGCCAGAGGATCCACTGGCTGCTGAGGTCCAAAGGCGCCGCCTCCGTCACCGTCGTTCCGGAGGCGACATGGAATGCGGCCGCCTTGCTGGGCCGCATCGACGCGGCGCGCGCTGGACTCGGCGCGCGCTTGGCGGAGCTATACCCGGCCCATCAATCCGGGTATATGCAAGGGCTTATCCTGGGTCTGCGCGAAGGTCTTGACCCGGACACCTTCAACGAATTCGCGAAGCTGGGGCTTACGCATATTTTGGCCATCTCCGGTCTGCATGTCGCCGTCTTCATGGTTATGCTGGGGGGCTTGCTGAAGCTGCTGCGGATTAGCCGCGAACGGAGCCAGCTGTCGCTGATGGCGGCAATCCCCTTCTACGTGCTGCTGACCGGGGCGTCGCCTTCCGTGCTGCGGGCAGGCATTATGGCGATCCTCGGTCTCATCGCGGCCAGGTTAGGCAAGCTTAAGGACGGCATGCATCTGCTCGCCGCCGCCGCCGTGGCGATTCTCGCGTACGACCCTTATTTTCTGGATTCGGTCAGTTTCCAGCTATCGTTCGCGGTAACGTTCGGACTTATCTGCGGCGTGCCGCCTTTGAGACGGCTGCTGCCAAGAATAAGGGGCTTCGGGTGGTTGTGCGACCTCGTCGCGGTGACGGTTGCGGCACAGCTGGTTTCCTTCCCGCTTACGATCTATTATTTCAATCAATTCCATCTCTTGTCGTTAGCCGCCAATTTGGTTCTTGTTCCGTTTATCAGCTTCGTCGTCATGCCGATCGGAACGGCAGCCTTGCTGCTGTCTCCCTTGTGGTTCTGGGGCGCCAAGAAGCTAGCGGACCTTTCGGCGATCGGCAATGACTGGACGTTCCGGCTTGTGGAGAAGCTGGCGACCGCAGGTTCCCTTCGGCTTATCTGGGAGACGCCTCCGCTTTGGTGGGTGGCTGCGTATCTATCCGTTTTATTTTTGCTATTCCGTCAGTTATACGCGCGAATCCCTGCCGACTTCCAAGAAGCCATAACCGAACGAACGCCCCAAGACGACGATCCCACCGCCCCGCTAACGACTCCGCATACCCGTCCGATGGGACAAGAGGATAACTACGGTCATGGCGCTCGGTTAGGTAAAAGCCGTAGATTCTTCTATTCCGCCGCGCTGTTAGTCGTTTTAATCGCGTACGCCTATTACCCGGATCCGTTCGATCGCGCCGCGACCGTGAGTTTTCTGGACGTCGGGCAAGGGGACTCTGCCCTGATTCGAACGCCGACAGGGCGTCATATCCTTGTGGACGGGGGAGGAACGATAACCTACCGGAAGCCGGGCGAAGAGTGGAAGGAGCGAAGCGATCCGTTCGAGGTCGGGAAGAAGGTCGTCGTGCCGCTCTTAATGAAACGCGGAGTCAAACAGATCGATGCGCTCGTTATCACGCATCTCGATAGCGATCATATTCGCGGCTTGGCCGCTGTCGTCGAAGCGATACCGGTGCGGGCCGTCTGGTGGAATGGCACGATGAAGGAATCGGAGGACGCCGAGTCGTTAATGTCGCTGCTCATCGAAGCCGATATCCCTCTATATGCCCTTCAAGCGGGAGATGCGGCGGAGATCGACGTTTCCGCGAAAGTTTCCGTTTTTTGGCCTCCCCGCAGCGGGCAAGCGGGCGTACCGATTATTGATGAGCAAAACGAAAGCAGTCTCGTATTTACGCTGGATCTATACGACCGGCGATTCCTGTTCACGGGCGATATCGGGACCCGAACGGAAGAGGCGATCTTGACAGCAATCGAGGAGAAAACCAACTTGAAGACGGTCGACGTTATGAAAGTCGCCCATCACGGAAGCCGATATTCGACGGGGGAGCCATGGCTGCATGTTTGGAAGCCGACCGCCGCGGTCATATCCGTCGGACAGTACAATACTTACGGCCATCCTCATCCCGATGTGCTCCGGCGAACCAGCGGATCGGGAGCGGCGGTATGGAGAACGGATCTAACCGGCGAAGCGGCATTCCGAATAACGCCGCGGGGTCTGTCCTACTGGATGAAGTGAACTCTATACGGATCGATATGAACGTGATATTCTTTAGTGTGGGGTTTTCCATGACCGGAAAACGGAGTTTCCCGCCAAATATCGAATTTTCTAATAAAATAATAAATCAATCAAGTTGCATGCAACTTTTATCGCAACCGATCCGTCTGTAAGGTTGCAAGAGAGGAGGATCCTTCGTGGTGGAGCCGGGCCTAATCAAAGCCGCTCAATCGGGAGATCGCGATGCGTTAATAACTCTATTGCGAGAGATTGAAAACCATGTTTATCGGACAGCCTATTATATATTAAACAATGAACAGGACGCGATGGACGCTTCGCAGGAAGCGCTGATCCGGATCTATACGAAGATAGGCTCCTACGAGGAGAAAGCGCAGTTCAAGACATGGATTCAACGCATTGTCACGAATATTTGCATCGACAAATTCAGGCGCAACAAACCGACCGTTTCCATAGACGAGCACGAGCTCGTATTCAGGGAGAAGC
>JAQSXN010000185.1 GCA_029256665.1 Paenibacillus sp. | reverse complement strand
TCGATGCCCATCTCCCGGAGCCGGGCGACGGCGGCGGCGGACGACTCCTTGACCGTGTCGGCGACCGCCACGAGTCCGGCGTACTTTCCGTCGATTGCCACTAACATCGCCGTCTTGCCGGAGCTCTCGAGCGCGGACATCTCCTCGTAAGCCATGGATGCGTCGATGCCCCTGCCCTCAAGCAATCTCCGCGTGCCGACAAGGATGCTCCGGCCTTCTACCACGGCTTCGATGCCATGCCCCGGAATCGCTTGAAACGTCTCCGTCTCGGGCAAGACGATTCCTTGGCCTTCGATCCCGCTGACGATCGCTTCCGCGAGCGGGTGCTCCGAACGGCGTTCCGCCGCTCCCACGAGACGCAAGAACTCGTTCTCCTCTTGTACGGCTCTCACATCGGTTAGCTCCGGCTTGCCTTTGGTCACCGTTCCCGTTTTGTCCAAGACGACCGTATCGATGGCATGCGTATGCTCCAGATGCTCGCCGCCCTTGAACAATACGCCAAGCTCCGCCGCGCGGCCCGAGCCTGCCATAATGGAGGTCGGCGTGGCCAGCCCTAGCGCGCAAGGACAAGCGATAACCAGAATCGCGATCGCGATCTCCAGCGATCCCGCAAAGTCGCCCGGCGTGACGAAGAAGTACCAAATCGCGAAGGCAACGACGGCGATCGCGACTACAATCGGCACGAAAATGCCGGAGATGACGTCCGCGACCCGCTGAATCGGCGCCTTGGAGCCTTGCGCTTCCTCGACGACTTTGATGATCTGGGCGAGCGCCGTATCCTTGCCTACCTTAGTCGCCCGGAAGCGCAGACTTCCGTTTTTGTTCATCGTCGCGCCGATCACCGAATCGCCAGCCGCCTTGGAGACAGGCATGCTTTCGCCGGTCAGCATGGATTCGTCGACGGCGGACCCGCCCTCGATCACGATACCGTCCACGGGTATCTTCTCGCCGGGTTTTACGATGACGATATCTCCCGGCGCGACGTCTTCCACCGCGATAGACAGCTCCGCGCCGTCACGTATGACGCTAGCTGTCTTTGCCTGGAGGCTCATTAGAGATTTGATCGCTTCCGACGTTCTGCCTTTCGCTTTAAGCTCGAACAGCTTGCCCATGACGACTAACGTGATCAGAACGGCGCTCGTCTCGTAATATAGCGCGGGAGCGCCGTGCCCTCCATGTCCCGCCGATTGCAGCGCATACCAATCGATCGTCAAGTACAGACTGTAGAAGTAAGCGGCCGACGTGCCGAGCGATACGAGAACGTCCATGTTGGCGCCGCCGCTTCGAAGCGCCTTGTAGGCGCCGATGTAGAAGGCTCCCCCGACGTAAAATTGCACCGGCGTGGCCAATAGCAGCTGGAACCAAGGGTTCATGAACAGCTCCGGCACGTACATCCACGAGGTGAAGGAGAAATGGCCGACCATGCTCCATAAGAGCGGCAGCGAAAGGATCGCGGCGATCCATAATTTGCGTTGCTGACGGCGCAGCTCCTTAGCCCTTCTCTCGGCGACGTTCGTAGCCTGTTTCTTGACGATCGCCTCGTAACCCAGTTGCTTCACCTTGTCTTCCATGCCCGATACGGATAATTCCGCCGGCGAATAAGAGACGGTCGCCGTCTCCATCGCGAAGTTGACGGTCGCGCCGGACACCCCCGGCAAACGGGACAGTCCCTTCTCGATCCGATTCGCGCAAGCCGCGCAGGTCATGCCCGATATATCGAAGGTTACTTGCTCAAACGCTTTTTCATTGCTATTTATCCGTTCCTGCTCTCTCGCCATGTGTAACACGCTCCTATCTACTCTAGTCTCTTTGGATGTATTGTCGATCAAAGAGTTCGATTTCATCCTTGCTTGACTTCAGTATACCCCACCCAGGTATATAGATCAAGTAAAATTTACAATACCCCCGTACCGTATAAAAATGAAATTAATCATTTATCGCTTTTAATAAGAAAGCGCGTGGACGCAGCAGCTTACCATTCACAACAGAAAGAGCCCCCGTTATGGCGTCGCATCCTGGCGACGTCATGACGGCGGCTTCGCTAAAATTCCATGCATGGATCGCTGATCGCTTATTGATCCGCCGACGAATGGCGCAGCTTCAGCTCGTAAGGCACCCAGATCTTGACCGGAATCGTATATTGCCGGTTCAAATAATCGATCAGCGTCTTGGCGGCGATCATGCCCATTTCCATCTTGGGCACATGAATGGTAGACAGGGGCGGCGACGTGAATTGCGACAGCTCGATGTTGTCCACGCTGAAGAACGCGACGTCTTCCGGAATGCCAAGCTTGCGTTCCGTGACCGCCCTCATCGCCGGAATGGCCATCATATCGCTTGCCGCGAAAAACGCGCTCGGATGGCGTCCCGCCCGATCCATCGCATCCTTCACCGTCTCGTAGCTTTGGGATACGTCCCAATTCACGTTAATGACCCATTCGGGATGAATCGGAAGGCCGGCTTCCTCCATCGCGTATTGATAGCCGCGGTACCTCTTCTCCTTCTGCAGTTCGCCGTACCGGCCCGGACCTCCGATAAAGCCGATTTCGCGATGCCCTTTCGCGATGAGATGCGCGACGGCGGCCTTCGCCGCCGCGACGCGGTCATAGGCGATAACGGGCACCTCGTTGTCGGCAATGTCGATTCCGACGACGGCGCGCACGTTTTTTTTGATCCACTGATAGGCCTCGGCCTGAAGGCCCTCCACCACGATCATTCCGTCGATGGAATGCTCTTTGACGAGCTGCTGCAGGCGGTTCGTATCCGCGGCCGACTCCATGCTGTGAATGAATTCAAGGCGGCATCCTTGCGCCGACAAACCGCGTTCGATCCCTTCGAGAATAATCGAGAAATAAGGGTGATTGTATTTATTTTGAGGGACCGCTACGACGCAGCCGACATGGAAGACGGCCGTTGCCGATTCCCGTTTGCCTTTCGCCGGTTTGCCCGTTTTGTTCGTTCTGTAGCCCAGCGTCTGGGCGGCTTCCAATATGCGGTTGCGGGTCGCCTCGTTTACCGACCGGCTGACGTCATGGTTGATAACGCGTGACACCGTCGACACCGATACCCCTACTTGCTCTGCAATATCCTTAAGCTTAACCAAATCCGGTGCTCCCCCTTCCGTTCCACTTAGTTATATCAAAAAAAACCGTTTGGGGCAAACTTTTTGTCGTTTCGGTTTTTGCCCCAAGAACAAGAATAGCCCCCTAGGCGCGGAAGAGAGAATCCGTTAACGCCTAAGAGGCTTTCATGACTTGATCTACAAGCTTTCATGCGGAATTGCCGGAACGTTTCCCTATTGAATCTTCGAAGCCAAATCGGCTATCGCCGCAGCCAAATCGCCCTCTCCTGCAAGAGGTCCCTTCATGACTTGCTCGCCGTACGTCCAGACGAGATCCGTTTTCTTGACCGTAAACGGAGAGACGATGCCGTACTTCTGGGCTTCCAGGAAAATGCCGAAGTCCTCGCCTGCCGTTTGAACGTAAGCGTCCGAAGCGGATTTGTTGGCCGGAATGGCAAAGCCTTGGTTGGCCAACGCCGTTTGGCCTTCCGGACCTGCCAGCCATGCGAGCAGCTTGTAAGCCGCTTCCTCATGTTTCGTCGAGGCGCTCATCGCCACGCCGGCCGGCTGCACGACCGTTTGCGTCGTATCGAACTTAGGCAAGTGCGTGATGCCGTAGTTGATGCCGGCTTCTTTGTAATGCGTCGTATTCCAGCTGCCTCCGGCATTCATGGCGACCTTGCCCGTCGTAATGCCAAGGTTTGCCTGCCCGCCGAGGCCTTCCATCTGCGCCGGCGTCGTGTTGATGTTCGTGTTCTTGGTCATGTCGATGAAATACTGCAGCACTTCCTGCGCTTCAGGCGTATCCAGAGCCAGCGTGCTGTCGTCATGGATCAGCTTCGCGCCGTTAGACCATAGCATCGGCTCCAGGAACCAGTCCATCGTCGAGCCCGGCACGAGGGAAAGCCCCCATTGCTTGATCGAGCCGGCATCGAATCCGTCTTCGCCCGGATTTTTGTTGTTCGCGTCAAGCGTCATCTTGGTCGCGATTTCGGAGATTTGATCCCATGTAGGCATCTTCTCCGGGTAAGCGGCGCCCTTGGGGTTCGTCGCGGGGTTGTCGAACAGGTCCTTGTTGTAGTAGAACATGATGACGTTGGCATCGATCGGCATCGATACCTGCTTGCCGCCGTATTGGTGCAATCCGAGCATGCTGTTATCGATATCGGCGAGGTTGAAGCCGTTGCTCGAAAGCAGGCCGTCCAGCTCCTTGAAGATGCCGAGCTCCGCGTATTTCTCGATGAACGCGTAGCTGGTCTTCATCACGTCGGGAAGCGTGCCGCCCGCGGCGTTAGCCGTTAATCCGTCCCAATAGCTGCCCCAGTCCTTGCCTTCCAGCTTGACCGTAATGTTCGGATTGGCCGTCATGAACTGATCGAGAAGCTCCTGGATGCGCTGAAGCTCCTCGGCCGTTCCCCATTGGGAATAGGTGATCGTTACTTTTTCTTCCGGCTTCTGCGTTTCTTCCGCGGCGTTCCCGTTGGCAGGCTGATTCGTTTCGCCTCCGTTATTATTGCCGCTGCAACCTATCAATGATATGGAAACCACAAACACCAAGCATACAACCCAAACTAATTTTTTCGAAACCAACATGGATCAAGCGCCCCTTTTCGAACAATTTGGAATGATGATGCCTTGCATGACTCCGCTTGCCTTGTGCGATTACCCCTTCGAACCGGTGAGCACCACCCCCTCGACGATATACTTTTGCGCGAAGAAGTAGATGATGCCGATCGGCAGGATGCTGATGAACGCGCCGGCCGCGAGCGCCGGGAAGTCCTGGCTGGTTTGGCCGATCAGGAATTGAAGACCGACGCTGAGCGTATAATTTTCGCTGGATTTCAGATAAAGGAACGGACCCAGGAAGTCCAGCCAGGAGAACACGAACGCGAAGATCGAGGCCGTCACGATGATCGGCTTGGACAGCGGCATCACGACGCGCCAGTAAACCGAGAACCTGCCGCCGCCGTCGAGAAAGGTAGCCTCGTCGAGCTCGCGCGGAATGGTCATAAAAAATTGCCGGAACAAGAAGATGTAATACGCCCCTCCCAGCCATGCCGGAACGATCAGCGGCAGCCAGGTGTCGATCCACCCCAGTCTCGTGAAGAGAACGAACGAGGGCACGATCATGACCGACGCGGGAATCATCAACGTCATGAGGACGATGAAAAACAGTCCGTTTTTGATCCGGTTGTCGAACCGGGCAAAGCCGTAAGCGGTCAGCGAGCTGGAGAGCACCGTCCCCACGGCGACGAGCACGGAGATGATGACGGAGTTGCCGATCCATTGCCACATGAGCGGCTGCACGGTGAACAGCCGGCCGAACGCGTCGAACGTCGCTTCGCGCGGGAAGATGGATGGCGGGAATCTGTACGTCTCCGCCTTCGTCTTCAGCATGGTGGACAGCATCCAGAACAGCGGCCCCGCGAACAAGGCCAGAACGGCCGTCAATAGCGCGTAGCTCGCGATCTTGGACATGGCTTTGCTTTTTGTGTATGAAGCTTTCACCCCATTACCCCCTCTTCTCTCCCTCGTAATACACGAATCTGTCGGAAGCTTTCAGAATGAACAGGGTAACCGCGAGTATCATGGCGAACAGAATCATCGATTGCGCCATCGCCATGCTGTACTTCAAGTCCGTGAAAGCCGATTTGTAAATATTGAACACGTACGTATAGGAAGCGTAATTCGGTCCGCCGTTCGACAAGAGCATGGCCTCGGTGAACATCTGGAAGTTGTACATCGTCTGAATGACGAGCACGAACAGAATCGACGGACTGATCATCGGCAGCGTGATGGAGAAGAAACGTCTAGACACGCCGGCTCCGTCGATGCGCGCCGCTTCGTACAGATGGGCGGGCACGCCCTTGAGCGCGGCCAGGAAGATGAGCACGCCGCTTCCCGATATCCAGATCTGGAGGAGAATAATGACGGGTTTGATCATCCCCGCGCTGCCGAGCCAGTTCACCTTGCCGATGCCGAACAGGTCGAGGAACGCGTTCAGCACGCCGAATTCCGAATTGAAAACAAGCCGCCAAATAATGACAGTCGCGACGATCGGCACGAGCGTGGGCAAATAATAGAAGGTTCGGAATAACGCGATGCCCTTCACGTCCAGGTTTAGCAGCAGCGCGATCAGCAGCATGCCGATCGTGACGACGGGCACGCCGATAAGCACGAAGTAAAGCGTGTTCCCCACGCTCTTGCCAAACACTTCATCGTCCATCAGCAGCGCGAAATTATCCCACCCGATAAAGTTGACGTCCGTGGCGCCCGGCAGGCGGGCATCGGTGAAGGCGTAGAAAACCGCCGTGCCGAAGGGAATGAGGAAAAAGAGCGTAAACCCGATCAGCCACGGGCCGATGAAGGCTAGAAACTTCCATTGATCAAGCTTGCTTGACGATAACAAAGGACCACCTCATTCCGTAATCTCGTCGATGTAGACGTAACGTTCCTCGCGCACGGACTTCTCGGCCGCCAGCGCGACGAGCAGCGCGTCCCGCCCGATCTTGCCGCTTGCGAACGGTTGCCTCCCGGTGCGGATGCAATCGATGAAGTCCTCTCGCTGCCGCTGGCCGCCCGTATGTCCTCCGGCAATGGAGTCCGACTTGACGTCTACGTCGATGTATTCTTTCGTGAAGTCCGCGCCGCCGAAGATGCCGATCCTTGAATCCTTCTTCGCCGTCATCTGCGCGCCGTTATCGCCGATCAAGCCGAATTCCAGTCCGTCCTCCATCAAATTGCGAGGCTGCAAGTACATGCATAGTCCGAGGTTCGCTTTGCTGCCGTTCTCGTATTCCACGATGACCCACGCGTGATCGACGATGGAGCTGTCCGAGATGGCCTTCGGCGGATAATGGGAGTACGAGTTCGTAATGACCCTCTCCTCGCCGCTTCGGATCACGTGCTGGCCGCCGGAAGCGAATACGCGGCGCGGACGGGAGCCGATCATCCAGTTGAAGATATCGAAGTGGTGGCAGTCCTTCTCCACCAGCGCGCCGCCGGACTTCGACGAGTCGTAGAACCAGTCCGCCGGCGGAAACGGATCGCGGAATTCCTTGCACCACATCATCGACACTTGGCCGAGCCGGCCCGAGCCGATTTCCTTCGCCATTCTCCTGTACAGATTGGAATAACGGTAAACGAGGCCGATCTGCAGGATTTTCCCGCTGTTCTCCGCTTCGAGGATAATGTCGTCGCAATCCTTGATCGTCGGCGCAACCGGTTTCTCCAAGAAAACATGTTTGCCTGCCCGCAGGAACGCGACGGCTAC
>JAQSXN010000184.1 GCA_029256665.1 Paenibacillus sp. | reverse complement strand
GGCTGGCCCGGGGTGAGCGTGCAGAACCATCATCTCGACGTCTTTTTCCCTACCTTCGAGCTGTGGCAGTTCGGCCTCATGACCGACAACGAGACATACGTGCGCTTGGCGCGCACGATCTTTGGCGCACTCGGCCAAGGCATTTGCACCAAGCCGGGCGAGTGGGGCTTCACCGTCGTCGGGGAGCAAGCGGAAGGGTTCTTCCAGTCCAACTTCCAAGGAAGAGGCAGATCCAACACCTGGAATCCCTCTTGGGTTATTTCGGAAGTGCTGCATCATGCGCTTCGCTTCCGCGAGGCGGCCACTCAAGACGAAAACCAAAATCAAGGCAGAGGAGTTCATCGTATATGATTAAACCGCACGGGATTATACCCGCAATGGTGACGCCATTCGACCAAGAGGGGCGGCTTAACGAACCCGTCGTCCGCCAGATGATTCGGCGTCTGCTTCAAGCGGGAGCGCACGGCATTTTCGTGCTCGGGACGAACGGCGAATTTTTTGCGCTAACGGAAGACGAGAAGATCGAGCTTGTCCGAATCGCGGCCGACGAGATCGGCGGAGCCGTCCCGCTCTACGCGGGATCCGGCGCGATTACGACAGCAGAGACGATCCGTTTGTCGCGCAAATTGGAGGAAGCGGGCGCCGATATTTTATCCGTCATTACGCCTCACTTCGTTCCTCTCAACCAATCGGAGCTTCACGGCCACTTCGAAGCGGCGGCAGGCTCGACGAATTTGCCGATCGTTCTCTATAACATACCTGCGCGCACGGGCATTATGCTGGAAGCGGCAACCGTGGCATCGTTGTCCGGCATTGCCAATATCGTCGGCGTAAAGGATTCAAGCGGCAATTACGAGCATGTGCTTCAGCTGATTCAACAATCGGGTCCCGACTTTGCGGTTCTGGCCGGCACGGATTCGTTCATTTTGTCGACCTTGCTTGCAGGGGGCGCCGGAGCGATTGCGGCCTCCGCCAACGTCGTTCCCGATACGGTTGTCTCGATTTATAAACACTGGCAGGAAGGGCAGTTGGAGGAAGCCGCGAAATCGCAAGCCGACATCGCGGTTGTCCGCAAGCTGATGCAGTTCGGAACGGTCCCGTCAGGGCTCAAGGAGATTCTGAGCCAGCTGGGAATCGAAGTCGGCTCGCCGCGTCTGCCGGTGCAGCCCGTCGGCGCAGAGGCGCGAAATACCATTGCGGCCACGCTGCGCGCGGCTGGCCTGCTGAAGGAGGGAAACTCGCATGCGAACATTGGTCGTTGATCAATCCGGAAACGGCGATTTCCGCACGGTTGCGGAAGCGATCGCGGCAGCGCCGGATCATTCCGTCGAACGCACGCTGATCGTCGTGAAAAACGGGCATTACAAGGAGAAGGTAACGGTTCCTGCAAGCAAAACCAATTTGTGCATGATGGGTGAAAGCCGTGACGGAGCCGTCATCTTCTATGACGATTCCGTGTCGACCCTGAAGCCGAACGGCGAGAAAATGACGACGTACGACACGCCATCCTTCACGATATTGGCAGAAGATTTTTATGCTGAAAATATGACCTTCGCTAATTCGGCCAGCAGGCTGGAGAAGCGTGGACAAGCGCTTGCGCTGCATGTGGAGGGAGATCGCGCAATCTTCCGGAACGTAGCGATACTCGGCCATCAGGATACGCTGTATACGCCGGGCAACGGCAGACAATTGTACGATCGCTGCTATATCGAGGGACACGTCGACTTCATATTCGGTTCTGCGACAGCCGTGTTCAAGGATTGCGAGCTTCATAGTCTCGATCGTCATAACGGCTTTGTGACGGCGGCTTCCACGGATGAATCGCAGCCTTACGGCTACGTCTTTCTGAACTGCAGGTTAACCGGAGCCGCCCCTCCCGCGACCGTCAGTCTCGGCCGGCCTTGGAGGCCGCACGGAAGCGCGATTTTCGTTCATACGTGGATGGGAAGCCATATCCGTCCGGAAGGCTGGGACAACTGGCGCGATCCGGCGAAGGAAAAAACGGCGAGGTATGCGGAATACGGAAGCGTGGGACCGGGAGCGGAGTCTGCGGCCCGGGTAGAGTGGGCCAGATACTTGACGGAAGAAGAGGCGTCGGCATTGACGGTACGAAGCGTACTGGAAGGCCGCGACGGCTGGAATCCCGAAGAGGTGCGCGCGGCCGTTATATAATGGGTTGGATTTCGGGAGCAATCGCTGACTATTGTTTCAAGACGATATGGTAGAAAGCGATTCGCTCCCTTCTCCATGTGTAGCTAATATAAATGTTGTTGCCATGGGCGACGACCGCGGGGTACGAATATTGACTGATGCCCGAATCGAGCGGAAGCTCTTCGCCCCAAGTCGCGCCGTCGTCGCGGGATAACCGAAGCACGAGCGGAGTGCGGGGACCTTTTCCCTTCGGATCGTCCTCGCGCGGCACGGTCGGGTTATAGGCCATGGCAAGCGTTCCGTCCGATAACCGCGCAAGATCGAAGCCGCTGTTGTTGTTCGGCATATCGGTCGGATAAGCCTCGCGCCAAGTGAGGCCGCCGTCCCGCGAATCGCTGCGGTACATAGCGCCTTCGGTGCTCCGCGCCAGCAGGTGGACGGAGCCGTCCTCCGACTCCCACAGCGTCGGTTGGATGATGCCTTTGAGCTTCAGCTTTCCGTGATCGAGCGGAACGATCGCCGTTTGCGTCCACGTATCGCCATGATCGGGGGAAATATCGATAAAAGCGTCCCATGCGGGCTCAAGCGAATTCGGCGCGAGCAGCGTGCCGTTCCGGAGCATGATCGGCTTGTTCTTGACAGGTCCCCGTCCGCCGATGTCGCCGGGCACGAGCTCCTTGGGCTCGGACCAGGAAACGCCGTTATCGTCGGAATGGATAATGCGGGTGTGCCATTCGGCAACGCGGGGGCCAACCTTGTAGAAGAGCAGCAGCTTGCCGTCAGGTCTGAGATAGAGAACGGGATTCCAATGCGGAAGGCCTTCCTCGTCCGCGACTTTGACCGGAGCGGACCACCCGCCGTCCGTTCTGCGCGCCGTCCAGATCGCCACGTCGGGAGCGCCCTCGCGCGAGCCGCCGAACCATGCGGCCAGCACGTCGCCGTCCGGCAGGACGACCAGCGTGGACGCATGACAGCTCGCGAAGGGGCGATCTTCTTCAAAAATAAACTCTTTTGCTTCTACAGAATACGTCATAAAAAAGACACCTCCAGATCTATTTAACAGCAGCTTTGAACTTACCCCATGGGTGAAGCTGTTACGTTACAAGCGTATGACGGCGCATGACCCGATTCAATAGGGCATTACGTTCGCGTGTCCTGCGATAACGCTTATTTAGGAAAGGAGTTTACGGCATGTGGAATCCCGACAAATTTATGGAAAATTTATACGACCGGTCCGCAGAGGCAAGAAAGAAGCAAACCGAGCTTGGGCGCGAAGAACGGAAAGCGCTTCAAAAGGAACATCTGCGGAAAGCGCTTGTACCGTTCGAGGAAATGCGCGCGCCGCTCGATCCGATTCTCCTGGAACGAACGGAGTATGACGATCATGTCCGGGAGCGCGTCGAGATCGGAACGGTGACCGGGCTTCGCATGCCGGTCTACGTTCTTATTCCCAAAGAGAGCAGCCGGCCGGGGGAATTGCCCGTGAACTCTTCCGGCAAGCTTCCCGGCATGCTGGCGCTGCACGGACATGGGTATGGAAGCCGAGAGGTTGCGGGGATTGCGCAAGACGGGACGATGAGCGTGTCGAAAGGCGGACATAACCGATTCGCGTTGGAGCTTGCACGGCAGGGCCATATCGTTGCTGCGCCTGAAATGTTCGGCATTGGCGACCGCAAGCTGCTCCGCGATACCGTTCCCGGCAAAGAACGCAGCTCCTGCAATTCCTTAACGGGACAATTGCTTATGCACGGCATGTCCATTGCGGGGCTGCGCGTCTTTGAAGCGCTAAGGACGCTCGATTACCTCACGATGCGGGCGGAGGTTGATTCCTCAAAAATCGGCTGCATGGGATTCTCCGGCGGCGGCGTGGTCGCAGCGTACGCGGCGGCGCTCGATGAGCGGTTCAATGCAACTGTCCTCTGCGGATTCACCAGCACCTATAAAGGAAGCATCTTGTCGATTAACCACTGCATCGACAATTACATTCCAGGCGTGCTTGATTATGCCGAGCTGCCCGATTGGGTCGGGCTCATCGCGCCGCGTCCGCTGTTCGTCGAATCCGGCGAGAGCGACCCGATCTTCCCTGCCGGGTCCGTTCGGGAAGCCGTCGGGATTCTGCGGAAGATCTACCGGGACGAAGGGGCGGAGCATAGGCTGCAATCCGATATTTTCCCCGGCGTCCACGAGGTTAGCGGACGGAAAATCTATCCTTGGCTGCAATCGACTTGGCAATCGTAAGAGAATAAATAGAAAACGGAGGATCGACATGAACAAAATCAGATTAGGCATTCAGGACCAAGCATCGCCTCGGATGGTTTACGGCTTGAAGCTGCTTAAGGATGCTTTGGAAGCATGCGGCTGCGAGACGGAGACGGCGGACGGGGAGTGGAACTCCTTGACGTACCGGAAACAACCGGAGCTCAAAATTTACGTCGGCAACCGGGAAGAGTCGGAATTTATTCGTTCGCTTGAGCATCAGGAGGTTCTTCTCTATCATTCGGAGGAGCCGGGCAAGGAAGGCTTCTACATCGCCACGCTTCCGGGAAATCTGATCGTCGTATCGGGCGGCAACGATACCGGCGCCTTATACGGAGCCCAGGAGCTGGCCGAACGGGTTCGCCGCGAGGGACGGGTCCCTGATTTGCTTGCGCATGGCGAAACGCCGAAGTTTGTCATCCGCGGCCCGGTGCTCGGTCTGCAAAAGACGGAAATCGAGCCTCCGCGCCGCACCTACGAGTACCCGATCACGCCGGATCGTTTCCCTTGGTTTTACGACAAGGCATTGTGGACGGAATATCTGGATATGCTCTGCGCGCAGCGGAGCAATGTCGTATACATCTGGTCGGGCCATCCGTTCTCTTCCTTGGTGAAGCTTAAGGATTATCCGGAGGCGCTGGAAGTGACGGAAGAGGAATACCGCCTCAACGTCGAGACATTCGGCTGGCTGACGGAAGAAGCGGATAAACGAGGCATCTGGGTCGTGCTGAATTTCTACAACATTCATATTCCGCTGCCGTTCGCCGAAAAACACGGCTTGGAGCTTCATCAGCCGAAGCCGCTGCCGATCACCGCCGATTACACGCGCAAATCGATCGCGGAATTCGTCAGGTCCTACCCGAGCGTCGGGCTCATGTTGTGCCTGGGCGAGGCGATGCAGGGCGACGTGTACGGCGCCGAATGGTTCACGGACACGATTCTGGCAGGCGTTAACGAGGGACTTCGGGATCTGAAGGTGAAGGAACGTCCGCCGATCATCCTCCGCGCGCACGCGGTTAAGGCGGAGCCGATTATCGAGAAGGCGATTTCGCATTACCCGAATTTATTTACCGAAGCCAAATATAACGGAGAATCGCTCACGACCTGGACGCCGCGAGGCGGCTGGAAGCAAACCCATAACAATCTGAGCGGGATGCAGTCGGTTCATATCGTCAACGTCCACGTGCTCGCGAATCTGGAGCCGTTCCGCTACGGCTCGCCCGCCTTCATTCAGAAAAGCATGCAGGCGGCGAAGGATCGGCAGCAGGCGAACGGGCTGCATCTTTACCCGCTCTTCTTCTGGGATTGGCCTTACAGCGGCGACAAGACGACGCCAAGGCTGAAGCAGGCGGAGCGGGATTGGATGTGGTATGCCGCATGGGCGCGTTATGCCTGGAACCCCGACCGCGATCCGGAGACGGAACGCCACTATTGGATCGAGGAGCTGGCTTCGCTGTTCGGGTCAAGGGAAGCGGGCGAAGCGCTGCTGGAAGCCTATGACGCCTTTGGCGAGTGCGCGCCGCGGCTCCTTCGCCGCTTCGGCATTACGGAGGGCAACCGGCAGACGCTGTCGCTGGGGATGAAGATGAGCCAATTGACCAATCCGGACCGTTATTCCCCGTATCGAGCGCTGTGGGAAGATCACGCGCCGCAAGGCGAGCGGTTGGAATTGTATGTCCGGCGAGAGCTGGCGGGCGAACCGCACATCGGGGAGACGCCGATCGACGTAATCGAATCGGCCGAGCTGTTTGCGGAGAAAGCCTGGAAGGCGATCCAGCGCGCAAGCTCGCATGTAACCGGCAATAGGGAAGAATTCGAGCGAATCGCGAGCGACGTGGAAGCAATTCTGTACATGGTGCGCTTCTATGGCGCCAAGGTGAGGGCCGCCGTCCAAGTGCTGACGTACAAACACGCGGTGAACGGCAACTACCTGGAACATACGGATCTGCTGGAGGAAGCCGTTCCCTACTTGCAGGAGAGCGTGGATTGGTACCGCAAGCTGACGGATCTGACCAAGAACACGTACTTGTACGCCAACAGCATGCTGACGGCGCACCGTAAAATCCCGGTGCCCGACGGCCGGAAATTCAAGCATTGGACGGACTGCCTCCCGATCTACGAGGAAGAGCTTGCAGGCTTTAGGGCCAGCGTAAACGAACTAAGGGCCGGAAAGCTGCCTTCGCAGGTTAGCGGAGAAGTGAAGATCGAGCCGTACCGGGAAGCCGCCTTCAGGCTGACTTCCCCCGGCATGGAGACGTATACGCTGTCGAAGGACAGCTTGCTCTTCACTGACGGCGAGGTATACGTGCAGAGCTGCGCCGAGGAGCTCGAAGGCTTGACCGGCATCCGGTTCAGCCGCGCGGAAGCGGCGAAGGGCGGAATGGCCGTCGAGTTCGAGACGGATACGCCGGTTCGCGTGCTGGTCGGCTATTTCAATTCCTCCGACCCGCAATGGCTTCAGGTGCCGACCTTGGACGAGAATACGCATGCGGATGAACGGGGAGGCTTATCTCCTGTATTGCGCAAAGGAATCAAGACCTCCTTCTACCCGAGCGTTAACGTTCACGCGTTTCTGTACGAGGCCGGAAGCCATGCGCTAAACCTGGGCAAAGGAGCCTTCTCGGTGCTCGGCGTCATCGCCGCCGATCAGGAGCTGAAGGAGCGGGACGTATCGCCGTTCAGCGAAAGCTCCCGTACGCTGGATTGGCTATATGACGGCGACAACAAGAAGGGAGCGCTGACGCGCTGATGGAGGCGGCTCAAGAACGAGCGCTATTAAAGCCATATTGATTCGGGGTTCAATTCACCTTGCAGAAACAACAGCAGCTAGGCCGCAAGGCTCTGGCTGCTGATTTTTGTTGCCGAGCATTTCAAATCAACAAGATCTGCAGGCGTGCCCGAGCCGGCATCGCCATTTGCTTGGGCCAACCGCAGAG
>JAQSXN010000183.1 GCA_029256665.1 Paenibacillus sp. | reverse complement strand
TGGACGCGCGGGACGCCTCGTTGCTCCGCGATTTCGGCTACCCGATCTATGATGCCTCTGTCCACGGATTCAGAAGCGTCGTATTTCCATTTCTGCGGTTGGTCGGTTTCGGATCGATGGGTGATTACGGATTTATCGCGCGCCAATCTTCCCGAAGCAATCGGGCTGTACGGGATCACGCCGATTTTTTCTTCCTTGCAGAGCGGCATCATCTCCCGTTCTTCCTCGCGATAGATGAGATTCATATGATTCTGCATGGATACGAACCGGGTCCATCCATTTCGTTCCGCTACGTGCAAAGCTTTAAGAAATTGCCAAGCGTACATAGCCGACGCGCCGATATATCTCGCTTTACCTGCCTTTACCACATCATGCAAGGCTTCCATCGTCTCTTCGATCGGCGTGTTGTAATCCCAACGATGAATCTGGTACAGATCGACGTAATCGGTTCCCAGCCGCTTGAGGCTTTTATCGATCTCGCTCATGATGGCTTTTCGTGAGAGGCCTGCTCCATTCGGTCCTTCATGCATTCTGAAATGGACTTTGGTGGCGATGACGACTTCATCGCGGTTGGCATAATCTTTTAACGCTCGTCCGATGATTTCCTCGCTGGATCCCGTGGAATAAATATTTGCCGTATCGAAGAAGTTGATGCCAAGGTCCAACGCCTTTTTAATAATCGGCCGACTATTCTCTTCATTAAGCACCCAAGGGTGCGTCCAACGTTCGGCGTCGCCAAAGCTCATGCAGCCCAAACAAATCCGCGATACGTCCAATCCGGTATTTCCGAGCTTCACGTATTCCATTCTGCTTCCCCGCTTTCGATAGACATATTAATTGGGTGAACTTAGCTTCTCTAGAATTCTGCGTTTCCTATACATCATTTTACCCGTTTCCGTTACATCCTGGATAGTGGAACGATTCAAGAAAGCGCCGAACAACATGCCCGCGATCGGAATCATCTGAAAGAGCTTCTTCCATCCGAAGTTATCCCGATAGGTCAGCATGACTTCTCGCCAGCCTTGCAGCTGGGACATGACCTGCCCGGTTTTCTCATCCGTATGGAAGGCGGCGAGCTCATCGAGAATCGCTTTTTTGCCGACGATGTCGGACGAGGAGAACTGAAGGCACTTGACGATGAAGATCCTCTCCGACTTCTCGGTCGGATCGTAGCCGTAACATATCGCGATCTCTTGCAATGCTTTCAGCGATATGCCGAGCAGAAGCGGGATGTCGATCGCTAGCGTGAAGATGCCGCCAAAGCCGGTTGTCGCCCCTTGAACGGTCGCGGTTTTGCTGCTGGATTCGATAATCCGGCCGGTGAGCTCGTCCATCTTGGCAAGAGGAAGATTGCCGATTCGTTGCAAAGCCTCCGCTACATTATGCTCTTCTTCGGGAAGCAATTTGCGGTACATGCTCTCCTTATTGATCAGATATCGGCCCCCGTTCTGTACATAACTGCCCAGCTCGTCCAGCGCCGTTCCTATTTTCTCCTGAATGAATTTGGGAGTGATTCTATCCAACAACATAAAGGGCAGCCGCCCGAGTTTTTCCCAGAAGAAGAGTCCCTTTTGGTCTTTCTCCCACTGTTCGATTTGCGCTAACTCCGCCCTTAATACCGCTTCCGTTTCAATCATTGTCATCGTGCTTCCGACACCTCTTTACCTTCATTCTTAGCCATACATACTCCAATTAGAACGGAGAAGTTTCAGAAAAAAGAACCATCTTCTATTATAAGAAGATGGCCCGATTGTTAACTTATTATGATGCAATCGCATTCAATTGTTCGATATCCGCTGCGGATAGAGTCACTTCCGATGCGCCTGCGCTGTTGACGATATTGCTCGCGCGGCTCGCTCCCGGTATGGGCAGAATGACCGGCGAAAGCTGAAGCAGCCACGCAAGCGCGACCTGCTGCGGAGACAGGCTGTTTTCTGCCGCGATTGAAGCTAGAATTTTGTTGTCGCCCAGTTTACCCGCTTGACCCATCCCATTCAGCGGACTGTACGGCAGGAATGCAATCCCAAGCTCCTCGCAACGTTTCAGCACGGCTTCCGAAGAACGGTCGAAGACGTTCATCCGGTTCTGTACACTGACGATTGGAGCAATGGAGAGCGCTTCATCGAGCTGTTCTACAGTTACATTCGATAGCCCGATATGCACGATTTTACCCGCGCGCTGCAGATCGGCCAGAGCGCCGATGGAGTCCGCAAAATTCACTTTGGGATCAGGGCGGTGGAATTGATACAGAAATATTTCATCCCGATCGAGCGCCTTCAGACTTGCTTCGCATGCCTCCCTCAATCGCCGCGGACGGCCATCCGACTCCCACCTGCCATCCGGGCGCAGCATTCCGCCTTTAGTAGCCACATAGGCCTCAGGATGATTTTTCAGCGCTTTAACGAGAACTTGCTCATTATGACCCATTTCCGCTGTTTCCAGACAGTAGGAATCCGCCGTATCAAACAACGTAATTCCCGCATCGAGCGCAGCATGAATGGCTTCGATCCCCGTTTCTTCGGAAGGACGGCCATGGACCGAGATCGGCATGCAGCCCATCCCTATTTCTCCGACGCTTACTCCGGTTGTTCCCAGCAATCTATGCTTCATGTTCTTTATCCTCCTAGTCATGTCTCTTATTTTGAATAAATAAGTACCGCTTACAACTTCGGATCCACTACCTTGAGTTCGACATTGAATTGGAATATCCTTCATCGGCAAGACCGTTCATTGATTCAAACTTCCACATGGCATTAATGCAAAAAGCCGCCGAACCGTTCGGCGGCTTTCCGCGGATATTCCAGAATTACTTCAAATATTTGCCCGTAATCGAATTCTCCGCATGGATGATCCGATCCGGCGTTCCTTCGAACACGACCTGGCCGCCTCTGCTGCCTCCGTCCGGTCCCATGTCGATGATCCAGTCCGCTTGGCTGATCACGTCGAGGTTATGCTCGATGACGATCACCGTGTTGCCCGCATCCACGAGGCGATTCATGATCCCCATCAGGGCTCCGATATCCGACATATGCAAGCCGGTAGTAGGCTCGTCCATGACGTAGATGCTGCCGTTTTTGTGCAGCTCGCTGGCCAGCTTGATCCGCTGGCATTCGCCGCCCGAGAGCGTGCTGAGCGGTTGGCCGAGCGTAATATAAGTTAGTCCGACATCGCTCATCGCCTGGAGCTTGCGCACGACTTCCTTGATCGTGAAGAAATCCAGCGCCTGCTCCACCGTCATCCCAAGTACGTCCGCGATGGATTTGCCATTCAGCTTGTACTCCAATACCTCTTCCTTGAATCGTTTGCCGCCGCATACATCGCACGGCAGCTTGACGCTATCGAGGAAGGAAAGGTCCATATAGATGACGCCAAGCCCCTGGCAGTTCTCGCAAGCCCCTTTGGAGTTGAAGCTAAACAAACCCTGGTTAACTTTATTGGCGGAAGCAAACGCTTTGCGCACGTCATCCATAATGCCCGTATAGGTCGCGGGATTGGAGCGCGTGGAGACGCCTACCGCCGATTGGTCGATGACGATCGCGTCCGGATGCTGGCTTAAGAAAACATCGTTAATGAGCGTGCTCTTGCCCGAGCCTGCAACGCCCGTGACGACCGTCATAATGCCCGTCGGAATATCCACGCTTACGTCCCGCAAATTGTGGAGCGAGGCATGTTGAATGGACAATTTGCCGGAAGGCTGCCTGCATTCGCGTTTGAGCTCGAGCGGCCGCTTCATATGAGTGCCCGTCAACGTGTCTGTTTCAAGCAGTCCCGAATAGCTTCCCTCGTACATGATATTGCCGCCGCGGCTGCCGGCATGAGGCCCCACGTCCACGATATGATCCGCGACCTTGATGACGTCTGGATCATGTTCGACGACGATGACGGTGTTGCCTTTGTCGCGCAGCTTCTGCAGCAATTCGTTTAACCGGTGCACGTCACGGGGATGCAGTCCAACGCTTGGCTCGTCGAAAATATAGGTGACGTCCACCAAGCTGCCGCTGAGATGTTTGACCATCTTCACGCGCTGCGACTCGCCGCCGGACAAGGTGTCCGTCTCGCGGTCCAACGTCAAGTAATCGAGCCCGATATCCACCAGATGCTGTAGACGCTCCGCCAGCGACTTCACGATCGGCGCCGCGACCGGCTCGTTAATTTCGCGGATGACGCGAATGAGCTGTCCAACCTCCATGGAGGACATATCGGCAATATTAAGGCCGTTAATTTTGCAGCTTAGCGTCGATTGGCTCAATCGGGCGCCGCGGCAGCCTGTACAAGGACCTTCGGAAAGAAACGGCGCGACGATCTTTTGCGTCCGTTCGGACTTCGCCTTCACGTCCTGTTTGATGTATTTGTTGGTGAACTTTTCGATGACGCCTTCGACGGTGATGTTCATGGCTTTGCCGGCAAAGTCCATTTGCACTTTTTTTGCCTTGGCGTATAGGAGCTGTTCCAGTTCCTCTTCCGTATAGTCGCTGAGCTTCTTATCGAGGTCAAAGGTGCCTGACTGCATAAGCATGTTCCACTCCCAGCCGCCCACTCCGTAATCCGGCAGCATGAGCGCTCCTTCGTTAAGAGACTTGGACATGTCCACCGCCATGTCCATATTGACGCCTAGCCTTCGTCCCATGCCGTTGCACTCGGGACACATGCCCTGCGGATCATTAAAGGAAAACACATGCGAAGGACCGACGTAGGGCTGACCGGCGCGGGAGAAGAGCAGTCGCAAAATTGGCGAGATGTCGGTAATCGTCCCCATCGTAGAATGGGAGCCTCCGCCCAATCGTTTCTGATCCACGATGACGGCCATGCTCAGGTTCTCGATAGAGTCCGTATCCGGCTGCGGAACGCGAGGCAGGAACGTGCGGACGAACATGCTGAAGTTCTCGTTCAACAATCGCGTAGATTCGGCGGCAATCGTATCGAATACGATCGATGACTTGCCTGATCCGGATACTCCGGTAAAAATCGTGATCTTGCGCTTCGGGATCCGTAACGACACGTTCTTGAGATTGTTTTCTCTCGCCCCTGTAATGACGATAAACTCCTGATTCGATTCGCTCATCCTTAACAATCTCATCCTTCCGTTCGACTAAGATTTTTACGCCAACAGCTTGTCAAGCTCGCCGCACCAAGCGCTCCAGCCATGTCTTGCGCCCTCGAGTCCATGCGCGTTCGAGAATCCGGTTTGATAGAGATCTCGAGCTTCTCGGAATCGGTAACCGCGGCCCAAAGCTTCTCGATGGTCGTACGGTATTGAAAATCCAAAGTTAGTGCTAAACTCATCATTCATCCTCCTCGAATAATTGGTTTAACGCATCATATTGGCGCTCCAGAACTTGCTGTAGAATGCCACCCAATCTTGAATTTCTCGCAGCGGCGCGGCGTTAAGCCTGAACCGCGTTTCTCGTCCGACTTTCCGATCCAGCACCAAACCGGCTTCCTTTAGGATGGTCAAATGTTTCGATACCGCCGTGCGGCCCATTGAAAACTGCGACGTTAACTCATGCAGCGGCAGCTCCTGCGCTTCCGCGAGCAGCGCGATTAACCTTCGCCTGGTTGGATCCGCAATGGCGTCAAACACGTCGCGTTGTTCGTTATCGCTCACAACACCTCTCCTACTATTATGGATGATTTCCGAATCGGACACCATTTGGTGACGTGTTTAGTATAGGACACCGTTTAGTGTCGTGTCAACATCAAATTCCATCGACTTTAGCTAATATGCCCAAACCTATTCCGCATTCGATATATACCGTAAACAACCAAGACGAATGCGGCATAAATAAGCAGCACGATCATCCATTGACCGGTCCCGGACGCCGCTTTATCGCCAACATACGCATATACGAGCATGGCCGGAATTTTGCCGATTACCGTCGCGGCAAGGAAGACTTTGAAGTCGAGCCTGAACGTTCCCGCGTAACAATTGATAAGAAAGGCCGGCATGATCGGGATGATCCGTCCGATAAAGACGGACCAAAACGCGCGTTTCCTAATCGCCTGATCGATGGCATTAAACTTAACGGATTTCGAGAGATAAGCCATGCCCTTTTCCCTAAATAAATACCGGAACAAGAAATAGGTAAGAACCGCGGCTAACGTCGACGAGGTTAAGTTCATTAACGCGCCGATCATTAAGCCGTATTGGGCCCCGACAATGCCTCCGATCAATCCGAACGGGATAAAAGGAACGGCGGCAAGCAGCGTCGATGCGACCAGAATGATTGGAAGCTGGCCCCTTCCCTTCGACGTCATCCATGTCGCGATTTCATCTTGAAAGAGGAAAGCGGCCGTGATTAAAACGGCATATATGAGGATGATGATTATCGTTCGGTTGCTCATGATATCATTCCGCTTCTACGATTTCTTTGTTTCGATCCACTTGCAGGGTTATGGATCGATCGTCAAACAGGGAGCCAATCACTACTTCCCACTCCATCCGTTCTTCGGAATAGTTAACGGCGTTAATGACAACATATTGATCCTGCCGCTCGGCCTGAGCGTAGTCCAAACATAAACGGAGGATTTCCTTTTCACCTTTGAGCTGCTTCAGATTTTGGGTTTTGCGCGACGAGGACAACGAAGGATACGAATCCGCGGTATCCCCTAAGGTCACGCGCAGCAAGCCGCCAACATGTTTTTTACCTAAATTGCCGATCCACACCGCGTCTCTATATCGTTCTAGATTATCGGGATCGAGCGGCGCAACAATCAACAAGCTTCCATCCGAGTGGGCCACGCCATATCCGGTAACGACATCCGCTCCTTCGCGGCTGCATGCCGACAAAGCGATGATTATGCCAGCGAGCAAGCTGAAGCTCAAATACAATCTCCTCGGTTGCTGACGACCATCATGTTTCATCATCACGCCACCTCCCCATATCTTTCCTTCATTAAAACACAAATGACCCGCAAGAGGATCATTTATGTTCAAAATGATCTTCCCGCAGGTCATATAAGCGATTTCTTATCGTTGCCGGTTCGCTCCCGTTACCAAGCGTTGACGCCTAGCCGATCGACAGTCTCCCGGATAAAGGCCGGTTCATCCTCCGGCGTTCGCGAGGTGACCAAATTGCGGTCGACGACCACCTCGCGATTCACGAAAGTGCCGCCCGCGGCCTCAATTTCCGCGGATATGCCGGGATACGAAGTCAAAGTTCTGCCTCCGAGCACGCCGGCTGCCGCCAGCACCTGAGGGCCGTGGCAGATGGCCGCGATCGTCCTGCCTGCTTGATCGGCTTCGCGCACGAATCGCTGCACGTCTTGATCGTGCATCAGATGTCCCGGCGAGCTGCCACCCGGTATAATGACGGCGTCATAGTCCGTTGCACGGGCTTCTTTGATGCCTAGA
>JAQSXN010000182.1 GCA_029256665.1 Paenibacillus sp. | reverse complement strand
CGTCCTCGCCTCCTCCGCCGAAGCGCGGAACGTCAGACGATAGTCGTTGCCTTCGAGCAACTCGATGCCTTGCTGGCTAAGCGAAATATCTCCCTCGGCGCCGCCTGCTTGCGAGATCGCGACGGTCAACGCGCGTTCGATCGGATCGACGGACGCTGCCGCTGCCGCGCCGCCTTCCGCCGCGAACGTCCAGTACGTCATTCGGTCCATCCGACCCTGATCGAAGGTTCCGTTATAAATATGATTGCCGTCAGCCAGCGGCGTCTTGGGATCGTTTTCCCTGTAAGGATCCGCCGCCTCCGTTTCCTGCAGCCTGACGTTGCCGATCCAAACCGGCTTCGTGCTGAGCCCTAAATTGAATTCGAGACGGGCCAAACTATCGGAATCGGCGGTCATTTGGAATACCATTTCGTAGGACTGGACGTCATCGCTCAGATTAAAGCTTTGGTTATCCGAATAGGTGGCCCAGCCGCGCGTCTCCCCTCCGCCGAATTTGGCGGATATCGTACGGGCATCGCTCGTCTTCGCGTCGAACGTCAGCTTATACCATCTGCCCTTGCCAAGCGATACGTTCTGGATCAGCTGCACCGAATAGTTCTGGCTCCCCCCGTTCGTAATCTCGCTCTTGGCGAAAGGGATGCCGGCCACCTGCTCGACGGAAATGTCTCCGTCTCCTCCGAACGTGTCCACATGAACGAAGTTCCAATACGTCTCGTCCAGGCTCGCGCCCGAGGAAGCTACCTCCTTGATGGGCTGGGCGAATTCCGGGTCGTAGACGAAATTGCCGTCCACGGGAGCTTTGTATCCATCTGGATACGGTTCGGCCTCGAAAACCGGCTCCGCCGGTACGCCGTACTCCCAGCCGTCCGGTTCGTAAACCCGCACGTAGTCGACGAGCATCTCCGCAGGCAAGTCGCCGTCCGCCGGAATTCTGCCGCCGTCGTAATTGCCGCCGATCGCCAGATTCATGATCATGTAGAACGGCTCGTCGAACGGGGCCGGATAGGCGTATTTGGCCGGCAGTCCCGTACCCCAGCTGTCCCAATTGTTTAAGGTCTGGTACAGATTTCCGTCGACGTACCACCTTATCTCGCCCGGCTCCCACTCGACGCCGTACGTATGGAAGCCCGTAATGTCCTCGCCTTCCGGGAAATGATATTCGTCGCCGGTCGCCTTGTTGTTCGGCGCGCTTCGTCCGTAATGGATCGTGCCTCCTACTTCTTCGGGCAATCGTCCGCGAGCCTCCATGATATCGAGCTCGCCCGATGCCGCCCAGCCGCCGTACTTGCTGTCCTTCGGCATCATCCAGAACGCCGGCCAGACGCCGTCTCCGGCAGGGAGCTTCATCTTCGCCTCGAATTTGCCGTACGTCCGGCTAAAGGTCGGCTCCGTGTAGATCCTGCCCGACGTATATGGCTTGCCCTCGTATGTTTCCTTCTTGGCCGTTATCTTCAGCATGCCAGTGTCCGCGTCGACCGAAACATTGTCCGGGCGGTAATATTGCTGCTCAGAATTGCCCCAGCCATCCAGGCCGTATTGCGCTCCCGTGCCTAGCTGATACCCCCATTTGTCCAAATCGACGCCATTCGTATCCAAATGATTGCCCGAGCGGTCGAATTCGTCGTTCCATACAAGCTTCCATGCTTTGGCCGGGTCCTCGGTTGGAGCAGGGCTGGCCGTCGGACTTGGGCTCGAAGTGGCCCCCGTCCCCGGTCCGGACGTAACGGCCGGCGTTGCGGCTGGCGTCACGGCCGGCGTGGCGCTCGGCGCCGCCGTCGCGCTGCCTACCCCGATCGGAACGCCGGCTTCGTTGACGATATCGCCGATCGTGCCTCCGTCGTTACGAAGCTCGCTGCTCTCCGCTCCCTCGCGGAACGCCAGCTCTTCGACATGGGCCCCGTCCTCCAACTCGATAATCGCCTCGCTCTCCACCTCCAGCGTATCGATGCTCGAACCGGAGCCGACGACCACGCGCACGGGACCTTCTTGCCTATTCACGACCAAACGTCCTGCTTCGCTGTTATTGAAATAAATGCTATGGATCCCGCCGCCGCCGACGAACAACATCCCTTTAATCGTCGAATTCTCGAATATCGCTTCGCCGTCGCCGACGCCCGGCGCGATGTACGCGTTGCCCGCAATGGCGGAATCGACGATCCGGACGCCGCTTGTCTGAATCAGCACGTTGCCCGGATAAGCAGCGTCGCGAACGATGCCTGTTGCACCGATGACTTCCCCTGTCAGAGCGGCCAGCAAAGCTACCGCGTCAACGCGTCTTACTGGCTCGAGCGGACGAAGCGTACCGTCCGGATAGCCGTTTAAGTATCCTCCGTCGATAAGACGAGAGAGCGCCGAACGCGCATAGCTTTGTACAGCCGCGGTGTCGCTGAAGTCATCCAGTCCGCTTGCCGCCGCCACCCCTGCTGCATCGATATGGAACGCCGCATCCAGCAGCTTGGCCGCATCCTGCCGCTTAATCGGCTCGTTAGGCCTAAACTCGCCGCCGGGATATCCCGCGATTACGCCGACGGCTGCCGCATTGCGAACATCCGCGGCATACCAAGCACCGTCCGGCACGTCGCCGAACGACTTCGAATCGTTATCGATGTAACGGAATAACGTGTTCAACAGTTTGGCGAATTGCGCTCTCGTAACCGGTTCGTCAGGCCGCAGCGAACCGTCCGGGAATCCCGACAACAGTCCTTCCCGGGTCCAATCCCTCATCAACGCTTCGCCCCACGTTTTGCCCGCGGGGACGGCAGCCTTTGGAGCCGCCTCGTCCGCGGAAGCTTGCGCGGGGAGCATGCCGCATAACAACGCGGCGACCAACAACCAGATGAACCGCCTTTTGTGTTTTCCTTTACGCATTCGTAGTCTCCTTTTCCGTCAAAAACAAATTTGTTCACGCTTTCACGGGCATGGAAAAGCAGCCTGCCTCTTAAAGTCCGGTAGAGAAACGCTAAGATGGCAGGCTGCTTTAGTGTGAGCTTTTCGTATAATGTCGACCGCTTTGATTATTTCGCTTTATCGTACCACTCGTTGACTTCTTTCGTAATTTGTTCGCCGCCCGACTTGTTCCAGTTCTCCACCATCGTGTCGAACGAATCCAGCGGTTGTTGGCCGTAAATGATTTTGCTGAACGTTTCGTTAAGAAGCTTGTTCAGCAGCTCGTTTTTGCTTTGCATCGTTTCGGTCAGAGGTCCCATGTAATAGTTTTTCATGCGAATTCCCTTCTGGTCGACGACGACTTTCATGGCGTCCGTGTTTTCTTTGGTGCGCGTATTGAACTCTTGTTTCTCGTACGGCGTTTCCGCCGCGGCGCCGCTCGCAAGCTTGATATGCGTGTCGGCGTACAAGCTCGGAATACGCGCGCCTTCGTAAGTCAGCGCGTAGAACAAAGGAGGAGCGGCTTTGTCCTTAAGGCCCGGGAACAGCTCCGGGTATTTGGCGATATCCGCCGTCAGGCTGCCATCCGGCAACAAGGCGTAATCGTAGCCTTCTTTGAAGCCGTTGGCGAATTCGCTGTCAGGCTGCGGGTTCGCCGTGTTTTCGAAGAACCAGTTGTAATAATGAAGCACGGCTTCCGGATTTTTGGCGTCCTTGTTAATGAAGAGATAGCCGTTGGACGGCGGGTTGCCGCCTGCGGAGCCGATCTTGCCGTCGTTGCCGCCCGGTACCGGATAAGCCTTGAACGTCGCGCTTGGCACGTTTGTCTTCAGATCCGGGAACGGCCAGGCCGGCAGCCAGTTCGGGCCGAACATGATGCCCGCTTCGCCCTTCGTGAACAACTCGGAGCCCGCCGTCTCGTCATAAAGCGCGGAGTCTTGGGAAATGTAGCCTTTATCCATCCAATCTTTCAGCTTAGCCAGAGCGTCCTTGGCAGCCGGATTAACGGAGGCGTGCTCCAGCTTGCCTTCCGCGTTCAAGTTCCATTGGCCCGGCATCGTTCCGTGAGCGCCGAATACGAAGCCGATGTCCGTCATCCAGTTGTTGAAGCCGTTTTTGAAGCCCGTTGCGAGACCGATCGTGTTTTTCTGCCCGTCCTTGTCGGGGTCGCCGTTCACGAACGCGTCCATGACCGTCTCCAGCTCGGCGATGTTCGTCGGCGCTTTCAGGCCGACATTGTCCAGCCAGTCTTGACGGACCCACATCACATGGTCGCCGTTGTACGCGTAGTCAAGAATCGGAAGAGCCATTTTTTTACCATCGCGAGTGATCGGCAGCCAGATCGCCGGATCAAGCTCCAGGCCGGTTTTGTACGTTTCGTTCGCGTATTGGTCCACCAAATCGCCGACCGGCATGAATTGGCCGGAATCGATCAGCATGTTGACCGTCTCCAGATCGCCGCGGTAAGCGACGACGTCGGGCATTTTCTCGCCGGAAGAGAGCATGAGGCGAAGCTTCGTTTTGTACGCGTCGTTCGTGTTCGTTACGACCCAATTGTATTTGATTTCGATGCCCAGACGCTCCTTGATCGTTTTCGTCAGAATATTGTTCTCGATCGATTCGCCTTCTTTGAAGATCGCGCCGTTCTCGTTCAAGCCCCATACCGTCGTCAGCGTGACCGGCGTCGTATACTTGCCGTCTACGAACCCACTTTCCTCGGCCTTGCTTGTCGCCTCGCCGCCGTTGTCGCTAGGCTTGTTCGTTGCCGCGCCTCCGTTATTGCCGCCGTTGTTGTTGCCCGAGCATGCCGCTATGGATGCCGCGAACGTGAGCACGAGCAGTGTCGATACCCATTTCTTCATACTGCTACCCCCTGTAAGTTAAATAATGTTATAAATAACGATAATTTCTAACTCGTTATAATTTAATCATAATACCGCTTACACGCTCTTGAAAGACCACTTTTTTGTCATTGATGCCATTTTGTCGCCTATTCTTTAACCGCTCCGAGAATAATGCCTTTAACGAAATAACGCTGCAGAAACGGATACACGAGCAGAATCGGCAGCGTGCCGATAAAGATTTGGGCCGACTTGACGGTCCGCTGCGAAATGTTCTTGAGCTCGTTGACGTCCGGATTGATTTTGTTGAAATCCTGCTGGACGATGATCGTCTGTAGAAACGTCGACAACGGATACTTGCGGTAATCGGAAATATACAATAACCCGTCGAACCACGAATTCCAGTGCATCACCATCGTAAAGAGCGATATCGTGGCGATCGCCGGCATCGAGATCGGGAGGTAAATGCTGAACAACGTCCGGAAATGTCCCGCTCCGTCGATAAGAGACGCCTCTTCCAGCTCCTTCGGCACCGCTCGGAAGAAATTCATCAGCAGCACCATGTTGAACACGTTGATCGCGAGCGGCAGCACGAGCGCCCAAATGGAGTTCATGAGGTCCAGGTTGCGAATCAGCATGTACGACGGAACGATTCCGCCGCTGAAGAGCATCGTGAACAGGAAAAACCATACATAATACGACCGGCTGTTAAATCCTCTGCCGTCCTTCGACAAGGCGTAGGCGGCAAGCAGCATGAGCGACATGCCGACGGCCGTTCCGAGCGCGGTACGCTGAAGGCCCATAAGCAGCGCGTTGTGGAAGTTGTCGTTGTTTAACGTCTTTGTGTACGCTTCGAGATTGAACCCGATCGGCGTCAATCCGACGAGATTCGAGTTGGCCGGCGCGCTGGCGCTGAAGCTGACGGCCAAAATATGAACCAGCGGCAGCACGCATGTGACGCAGATGACGGCAAGCAGCGCGTAGTTGAATGCGGCGAATAGTTTGTAACCGTTTGATTTATGATACATGTTCTCTGACCCTCCTTGTTCAAAAAATTCGGTATCCGGCGTATTTGTAGGCCATTCGGTAAGAGAACACGATCAGGATGAGACCGATCAGCGACTTAAATAGACCGACCGCCGTGCCGAAGCTGTATTGGCCGTTCAGAATCGCCGTCCGATAGACGAAGGTGTCGATAATATCCCCTTTGTCGTAAACAAGCGAGTTGTAGAGATTAAAGATTTGGTCGAACCCTCCGTTTAGAATGTTGCCCAGCGACAACGTGCCCACGACGACCGCGATGGGAATCATGGCGGGCAGCGTAATGTGGATCGTCTGCTTCCAGCGATTCGCCCCGTCGACCTCCGCCGCTTCGTAAAGGGAAGGATTGACCCCGGACAGCGCGGCCAGGAAAACGATCGTGTTAAAGCCGAAATTTTGCCAGATGTCGCTGACGACGACGGTGAATCGGAACCAGTCTCCGTCTCCCAGCCAGAAGATGGAATCGAAGCCCATCGCGGTCAACGTCGTATTGACGATGCCCTTGCTGCCGAGCATGTCCGTCAGAATCGCCCCGAGTATGACCCACGAGATAAAGTGCGGAAGATAGACCAGCGTCTGCACGACGCGTTTGAAAAACATCTTTCGGACTTCGTTAAGCAAGATCGCGAACACGAACGGGACGATCAGTCCGAACACGATTTTCAAGCTCGAAATAATAAGCGTGTTCCAGATGACCTGCTTGCTGTCTGGATATTCGAACATGAAGCGGAAATGCTCCAAGCCGATAAACTTCGAACCGAACATGCCGTCGTACGGCTTGAAGTCCTGAAAAGCCATAACCAGGCCGCCCATCGGCACGTAAGCAAAGATCAAAGTGACGATCGCCGCCGGTAGCAGCATAAGATGCAAAGGCCAAGTGCGACTCAGCTTTTCTCTCGTCCGCTCTTGTTGTACGTTTCGTTTCCCCCGTTTGGTTTTCTGCAGCGGTTCGTTCATCGCACTTTCCACTGAAATTGCTCCCTTCCCAAAAATCGGATTGTTTTTTCTCCACTCTCCTGTATGATTTATTCTATCAGCCGGCCGGCCCGGGCTTATATGCCGAGATTTTTGGAAGCATGCCATTTTGTTAGGATGTTTAAAAAGTCCGCTTCCCATAACGAAGTAAACCAAGTAGCATATTCAGCATCGAACATTGAACTCAACCGAACCTTCCGGTGCTCACGTAGCTCTGCTACGCTCCGCTCCTCATGTTCTAGTTTCGTTCAATCTTCTCGGTTCTGATAACCGAACTTTTTAAACTTGATTTTTATATCAATCTATAACGGAGTTGGTATGCCATGCGCTTACGCGAGAACACGTTTGCCAAAATCATCACGTTGATCGTTCTCTTATTGATTCCGATCATTTTATTGTATACGCTGTCAACGCAGACGAGCATGAACGTCATCGAGGACGAAATGCAATCGCTCAAGCAGAAGGACATTACCTATCTGGCCAATGAGCTCGATCGCAGCGTCACGACGCTGTCCTCCCTCGGCTTCCTGCTCAGCGAGGACATCCACATTCAACAGATGCAGACGCTGCATCTGCTGGAAAGCGCGTACGAGCGCAACAACGAGCGTCTGCG
>JAQSXN010000181.1 GCA_029256665.1 Paenibacillus sp. | reverse complement strand
AGTTAACGTAAGTCAGCACGGCGGCAGGATTCTTGGCTTTGGCATTGACGACGGCCGTCGTACGCGCCGGCGGATTAAGCGCCGGACTGAACTGGCCGAATGAGGTCTTCGGCAACGCAATCGGAATCAGCTCCGCTTCGGGATTCGTCTGCTTCAGCGCTTCGAAGGTCGACAGATCGCCGAGTCCCCCGTTGGCTCCATAGATTCCAAGCTTGCCGTTGATCCAGTCCTGCTTCGCCTTTTCTCCCTTCGTATCGACCAGGAAATCCTTATCGACAAGTCCTTCGTCGTAGATCCGCTTCTTGAAAGCAACGGCGGCTTGAGAGCGCTCCCAATCATGCTCGAGCTCGCCGTCCTTCACGTACCAAGGATACTTCTCGAAGATCGTGAACACATTGCCGAACATATAGTCCAGCGTCATTCCGCTGACGAAGCTGAGAGAGAAGCCATACGTGTCGTCCTTGCCATTGCCGTCCGGATCCATTGTGGCGAATGCTTTGGCGACCTGGAACAACTCCTCGTCCGTTTCCGGGACTTCCAAGCTCAGCTTCTTCAGCCAGTCCGCCCGGAGGAATAACGCATGATTCGGCGCCAAGTAACCTACGGTGCCGAGCTCATATAACTTGCCGTCCGCCTTTGTGCCCAGCTTCTTCAGAATCGGATATTCGTCCATCAGCTTCTGATAATCCGGCGCGTGTTCCGCGATCCATTCGTCAAGCGCAAGCAATTGCTTCTGATCGTACAATTGATTGCGATAGGCGGCGTCATATTCGAAAATCAGGTCCGGAGCGTTGCCTGAGGCAAACAACGTATTATATTTCTGCAGGGATTCAAAACGCGGAATAGGTATGAATTTCACATCGGCCGGTCCGTTCTCGTTCAGCCACTTCGTCCAGCGGTTATTCTCGATCGTTCCTTCCTCCGGCGGCACATTGCCCCGGTCATACAGCGAGGATGTAATGGAGCCTCTCTTGGCGGGCGCGTCCCCATCCTGCCGAGTCGTGCCCTTCTCTTCCGAGCAAGCCGTGATCACCGCTCCCATGATGACGGTGCCGATAACGGCGGTCAGCATCATTTTCCATGTCCTTGTCTTCATCGCCCATTAACCTCCCTTTATTATTCATACTGCATGTTCATCGTCATTTCCTGCTGCTCGTTCGGGTATTGTCAGCCTTTAATGGCGCCAACCATCACCCCCTTGACAAAGTATTTTTGCAGAAACGGATAGACAAGCATTAAAGGCACGATCATTACGACAATGCCGGATGACTTCACGCCTTCCGGAGCGATATGCTGCAGGTCTTCCGGCTGTACATTGGTCATGAACTGCATCATGGATTGGCTGCGGATCATATTCTGAACCAGCACGGTCAGATTGAGCTTGGCTGTATCGTTGATGTAAATCATCACGCTGAGGAACGCGTTCCAGTACCCGACGGCATAAAACAAGGCGATGGTCGCCAGCATCGGAAGCGACAGCGGCAAAATAATCCGGCCAAGCAGCATCAACTCGCCGCAGCCGTCGATCCGCGCCGCCTCTTCGATCTCGTCCGGCAAGTTCTCGAAGTAATTTTTCATGATCAGCATATTGAATGCGCTTACCAATCCCGGGAGCCACAATGCCCAATACGTGTTGACCAGTCCAAGCCCGCTGACGACCAAGTAGCTCGGGATCAATCCGCCCGTGAACAGCATCGTAAACACCACTCCGAGCGTAAACGGCTTGCGGCCAAAAAAACCTTTGCGGGACAGCGGATAAGCGGCTAATACGGTAAAGAGAAGCGAAGACAGCACGCCGATTATCGTAATTAAAAAACTGTTGCCTAATGACCGCAAGATAGGCGTCCCGTCAAACAAGATTCGATAGGATTCCCAGTTTAATCCGCGAGGCCATACCGTTACGTTTCCCGACAAGATAGCCTGGTTGCTGCTGAGCGACAATGAAATAATATGAAGGATCGGGAAAAGACAAGTTAACGCCGCAATAGTCAATAACACATAGTTGCCGATAGAAAACCACTTTTCTCCAATTGACGGTTGCATATTCATCCTCCTACCATAATTGTTGATCGAACCGGCGAGCGATTCGGTTCGCCGTCACGACAAGAATGAGACCGACCAACGACTCGAACAGCCCCATAGCCGTCGTTAGTCCGAACTGCATCCCCTGCAGTCCGACACGAAACACATAAGTGCTTATGACCTCGGCTATGCCGGACACCGTAGGATTCTGCAGCACGAAAATCTGGTCGAAGCCTACTTCCATGATCTGGCCCATCGACAAGATCAGCATCAGTACAATCGTAGAACGGATGCCGGGAAGCGTAATATGCCAAATTTGCCTCCACTTGCCCGCTCCGTCCATAGCCGTCGACTCGTATAGACTCGGATCGATCGTGGACAAAGCCGCCAGATAGATGATCGCGCCGAATCCGGCTCCCTTCCAGATGCCCGATCCCAGAAATACGGCAATCCACGAGCCTTCATGAAACAGGAACGGAAAAGTCGAACCGGTAAGCCGCTCCAGCCACATATTGATAATTCCCGTTTCCTGCGAGAAAAGCGTGACGACCAAACCTCCTACGACAACCCAGGAAAGAAAATGCGGCAAATACAGCAGCGTCTGCACCGTTTTTTTGAACCAGAGCCGCCGGACTTCGTTGAACATGACGGCAAGCATAATCGGAAAAGGAAAGCCCGCAACAATCGTTAGAAGACTAAGCGCCAAGGTGTTGCGGATCGTGCTTACGCTTGACGGGTCGCTGAACAGCATCTCGAAATTATGGAAGCCGGCCCAAGGACTGCCAAAGACGCCATCGGTGAAATTGTAATTTTTGAATGCGATGACATAGCCCGCCATAGGCGCATACTTAAAAATAAGGAAATACGCAATGACCGGAAGGAACATTAGCATCCAGGGTAAGTTCTGTCGCAGCCTCCTCCGCAGCGCTCGCCGGGGAGCCTGGCTGGTAATATCGGCATCGGCTTCCCGCTTATGCCGCATGGCCTTGTCTGTGTTAAACATTCGTATCCAACTCCCTGCTTCATATCGTGGTTCGGTGAGTCCAATGTACATGGGGAGCGGGATGATGAGCAATACACATGATTCTTCTATGCACAATCCTCGCTTTTTGGCGGTTATCCATGGTTATCCACCTTTTTTGCGCATCATCGGAGATCACGGCAAGAAGGCTCGTCCACCCCGATGACAGAAGAAATGCCTCTCTGCGATTCCCGCATAGAGGCATTTCTTCATAAGAACGTTTCCCTCCTATAACTTCTAGTCCGATACGACCACTGTCAGCGCGGCAGTTATCGTTTCGCCAGCTGCATTGATCAGCTTTCCATAGTATTCGTATGTGCCTGGATTCTTACCTGCAAATGTGAACGTCGCGGCTTGGGCATCCGGCGTCGCTTCTGACAGAGCCAGCGATTTCACCATTTCCCCGTTCTCATAGAGCTCGAAAGCGGCTGCATTCGTACCCCACCACATATTCATCGACACCTTGTAATTGCCGTCTCCGTCCCAGTTATCGCCGGAAAGAACGGCCGTACCCGGCAAAGCGTCAGCTACAACGACTGTTAGAGCATCGCAGCTAGTCGTTCCAAAGGCGTTACTTAATTCGCAAGTATATACATAAGTGCCGTTGCTTCTGCCGGTTAAGACGGCAGCGGCCTGCTGCGCGTTTGGAGAATCGTCGGTTAAGGCCCGCGCATCGATCAGCGCTCCGTTCTCATATAGCTTGTATGCCGTCCCGTTGTTTCCCCACCATTGATTCATCGTAATCGTAAAATTGCCGTCCCTAAGCCCCGTGTCATGGCCATTGTCATGAGACAATACCGGCTTGCCTGGCTTGTCTGTCGCTTTCGGAGCCGGCGCTTCCGCAAGGACTAACGGAACCGATATCGGCAGCAGGTCGCGCATCGTGCCCTCCGCATCCGTGATCACGCCGCTTAGTTCGATTCGCGTGTCCTCCTTGGCCTGCAGCGCCGACCAGATGAGCTCCGCCCATTGTCCGTCAGCGCCGATATCCGATGGCGTCAACCGAATGGACAGCACGCCTGGTTCCGAATCGGCCGCTTGCCCCTGAATCGTTCCTGCCGGAAGAAGCCCGGCAAAGTCCAACAGCTCATGGTCATAACGCAAGGTTAGCTCTAATTGCCGCACGTCGCCATGCAAGCTGTCCGCGATATGCGCAAGTCCCACGCCCATCGCCATCGGCTCGCCAACCGTTGCTTGTCGCGGCGCATCGGCTATCAAATCGGGATATCCATTCTGTTCAAGCGTGATGCTGCCCGTTCTGGCATAAACCCCGAAGTAACCGGCGCCTCGGATCGCTCTCTCCGATGTATCCAGATAGTCGATTATAGGCTGACCGTTCGCCAAGACGATAAGACGGACGCCATCGGGCTCATTGACGGCTCCCAGTTGGATCCGATGACGCTGATTGAGCGGCAGCATCGTATTCGGAATCGCATCTCCAGCCAGACTCGTGAATCCCGCGATATTGCCGTAAATCACGGTCCGCTCGCCGGCATTAAACCGCTGCAGTTCCAGTACGTCGGGCTTGACCGTGAATATATACGTCGTGTCGTCGATGCCCCGGTCCGGATTCTGGTTGCGGAATATATAGGAAGGCCAACCGGAAGTCGCATGAATCGTCGTCTGAAAGTCCAACAGCTCATTCATGTACTTCCGATCCCGATAGAGCGCAAATTTAGACGGCGAACCGAGCTCGATGCTCCTTCCGTCCGGACTTAGCCTCTTGAGCCCCTTCTCATCCACATGCCAGCCATCCTCGTCCGCCAGCTCGGCGCGAAGCGCGTACGGCTCCGCGATGCCGGGCTCCGTCACCTTCACGCTGAAGCTTTGCTCCACCGTTCTGCCTCGCCATGCGCCTCTTGCATCGAGCGTATAGGTTCCGGCTAATCGAGCCGTTATCACGCCATCCTCGCTAACGCCGAGCCAGTCCGGCTCGCTGCTGATCCATTCGGCCGCGTCCAGCGTCACGGTCCGCCCTTGATCGGAGATGCCTGTCAGCTTCAAGGCTCTGGAAGCGCGTTGTTCCACATACAGCTCCGATAATCCGTATTCCCCTTCGATCGTTAGCTGTTCAAGCTGTTCATCTACGTAAATATCCGTCGTCAGCGTTCTGATCAGCGTACCGTCCAGAACAGTCACTATAGCTCGGGTATGCCCCTTGCCAAGCGCCGTAATGACGCCATCTTCATTGATGGAGGCAATGCCGGGCTTGTCGAAGACGGTATAGACTCTTAGCCCGGTTGCAGGCACCGGCCGATCCTTCCCATCGGCCGCTTGCAGGTCCAACTTCTGCTGCTCCCCTGTCAGGAGCAACAATTGCGATGGGATCGATACTCGTTCCACATGGGATCCTCGCACATCCGCATACTCCTGCGTCAGCCCGGAGCGGTTGATAATGTCGACGGCCTCCTCGGGCCAATCGGCATCCGGGAATACCCGAGTGCCGGCGAACGTTACATCTACCGGAGAATTGCTGACCTTCCGTTCCGTCGTCGTATACGTATCGCTGAAGATGACGTCTCTATTGCTGTTGCCGAGCGTCCAGCGCGGAGGACCGCTCTGCCACGTTGTCGTCTCCGACAAGTCGATCACATTCCGGTCGAAATGCCAGAAGGTGCTCCCTTGGTCCGGGTACAGCGCCCCGTAATCGTTCATTTGATTGCGAATGTAATTTCGCGCAACGAGATTGTAATGGTCGGAGGCGCCGCCCGAATTGCCGAGCGTATAGATCGCCCCGCCGTCGTAAATCCCTTTGCCCATAAAATCATGAATGAAATTATGTTCGATCTTCATATTCCTGAGCGTATTCGGGAAGCGGGTATCCCAGCCGTATCCGATATGCATCCCGCTATACGGCACATTGAATATTTCATTATTTCGAATATCCATATCCAGCGGAAAGCCGGCGGAGATCGCCGCCGCGGACATATAGTCGACGCCGATATCATGAATGTAGTTGTCGATGACATCGTTGTTGCGCATCACGAGCCGCGCATCGGACGGGTTCGAGTTAGCCGCCGCCGTTGCGGGGTCCCCCACATTAATTGCGCTTCCGGAAATATCGTAGAAGGCATTGCCTCGGATCAGACTATCCTGCACGCCTCCGACCAGCTTCAGAGCGGTAATGCCAAGGCGGGTAAATACGTTTCGTTCAAAATTCACCATGAAAGCACGCTCTACCGTAATGGCGGCCGGAGCAAGTCTATCGGACTCTCCGGGATAACGCAGATGATTGTTCTGGGCGTCCGCGTGTCCCAGATTGCTGCTAGGGCGCAGCCACGTCGTATCGGCGAACGTTAGACCCTTGAATTCGATGGAAGAAGCCCGGTTATCGACGGAGCTGCCCTTAACCGACAGCAGCTCCTCCAGTACCGGAGCAACGACCTCGGCTTCGGTCAAATCCTCCCATGGCCGCGGCTTGTAGAACAACTCGCCAGTAGCTTCATTTAAGTACCATTCGCCTTCATGGTCGAGAAGTTCGTAAGCATTCTCGTAATAGGCCGGATACGTTGCGGAGGTGCCGCCTTTGTTCGTCACGGCTTGCCAGCCCGGCTGATCCATCAGGATCTCCGCCTTGCCGTCGACAACGGAGACGGACGCCACGCCATTCCTCGGATTCGTCCACTGTTCCTTGTAGACAAACTCCAAGTCCTGCGGACGCGCATATTCGGCCAGCTGAACGTCCGCGCTGGCATAGCCCGCAGCGGTTTTGACCGCATCCTTCAATCCCGCTTGACTTCGTGCCCGTACCGCCCGGACGCCGTCAATGAACAGCTGCCGGGTCCGGAGCTCCGTGCCGGCTTCGGCCTTGTAGATCCCGAGCTGCGGATCGTGCAGCGTCCATCCCGATATGACGCTTCCCCCGCTTAACACGGGTTGCTCTCCCGGATAAGCCATCCAACGCGCCATATAACCGTTCGTTCCGGAATCCCGCTCATCCAGCTCCCAGGTTGTCTCCAGCCGGTAGATCCCTTCTCTTACATAAACGATGACGTCTCCGGTCATGTTGTCGTTGACATCGCGAACCGCTTGCTGCGCCCTGGACAGGGTTCGGAAAGGCTGCTCTTCCGTCCCCGGCCCAAGATCGTCTCCCGTCGGCGCAACATAGAACTGCTTCTGAATCGTCCTCGGGACGACCGTAATCAAGCTGGTTGCCGAAACGGCCGCATCTATCGCCGACTGGGCGGCGACCACCGCCGTACCGCTAGACACCGCTGTCACGATGCCGTTCTCGACCATCGCTACGGAAGGATCGGAAGAGCTCCAGCTCACCTTCGTATTCGAGACGTTGGCAGGTTGCATTGTCATATTCAGCAGTC
>JAQSXN010000180.1 GCA_029256665.1 Paenibacillus sp. | reverse complement strand
GCGGATCCCCGCGGCGTCCTGGATTCGCTTCTGGAGGCGGATACGGCGGGCAAAGAAAGTCGGCATATCGATGCGGACGATCCTCCAAACATGGCCGAACAAGCGTTGAGAACGATACGGTCCCACGCTGTTGCCGAAGGGCGCGTCATGGACGTCGGCAAGCTGGATGAAGCGACCGCATGTTTGCTTGCGGGAAGCACGATCATCTACATCGAGGGTCTTCGGCAAGCGTTGACCGTCGGCACTCAAAGCCTCAAGCAGCGAGCCGTCCAGGAAGCGACCTCGCAATCGGTCGTGAGAGGACCGAGAGAAGGGTTTACGGAGTCGCTCGGAGACAACATCGCCCTCGTCAGAAGACGCATTCAGCATCCGACGCTTCGCATGCGCAAGCTCACGATGGGCAGAGACACGAGAACATTGGTTGCGGTCATGTACATGGAGGGCAAGGCGGACAAACAAATGCTGAGCGAGCTCTTCGACAAGCTCGAGAAAGCAGACTTGCCCAACGTGCTGGAGAGCAATTCGATCGAGGAAATGATCCAGGATAAGCGGTATAGTCCCTTTCCGACGGTCTATAACTCCGAACGCCCGGACGTCATCTCGTCCGCGATTTTGGAAGGGCGGATCGCCATCCTGGTAGACGGGGGCCCGTTCGTCCTTGTCGTCCCCGCTTTGTTCATGCATTTTTTCCAATCCAGCGAAGATTACACGCAAAGAGGCGACTTCGCAAGCCTCGTGCGGCTTCTGCGATATCTTTGTTTCTTTATCGCCCTGCTCACGCCGTCGGTCTACATCGCCATCACGACTTACCATCAAGAGATGATTCCGCCTAATCTGCTTCTCAGTTTGATCGGCCAGCGGGAGGGCATTCCGTTTCCGGCGTTTATCGAGGCGCTGATCATGGAAGTGACGTTCGAAATATTGCGGGAAGCGGGGATTCGCCTTCCCAAGTCGATCGGACAATCCGTATCGATCGTCGGGACGCTCGTCATCGGTCAAGCGGCGGTCGAGGCGGGATTGATCTCGGCCGCGATGGTTATCGTCGTGTCCATCACCGCGATTTCCAACTTCGCGCTGCCCGCCTTCAACGTAGGGATCTCCGCCAGGCTGCTCCGTTTCGTCTTTATGGTGTTTTCAGCGATATTCGGTATGTACGGCGTCATCATTTTGCTAATCATGCTGGGTCTGCATTTATGCCAGCTGGAGTCCATGGGCGTTCCATATATGACCTCGTTTGCGCCATTCAGGGCGAAGGATCAGAAGGACGCATTGGTTCGGTTAATGCGCCCGTTCGCGCAAAAATATTTCGGCAGCCTCGCCAAACGGAACGACTTGGCCGAATCGCCCGAGGAAACGTCATGACGAGGAGAAATCGTGTTATTGCGTTAGCCTTACTTATCATCCTTTCGTCGCTGTTGGCCGGATGCTGGAATAGAAGGGAGCTTAATGATTTGGCCGTAGTCGTCGCGCTGGGCATCGACTTGGAAGGCAAAGATTATCTAATCTCCGCGCAGGTCGTCAATCCCAATGAGGTCGGCACTCTGCGAAGCCCATCGGGCGCCGCGACCGTCGTCACCTATACGGAGAAAGGAGGCTCGATACCCGACGCGCTGCAACGCATGTTGAGCAAGGCGCCGAGACAGCTGTATCTCTCCCATCTAAGGGTGATGGTTTTCGGCGAATCGCTCGCCAGACGGGGGCTCATCCCTATATTGGACTATGTGGCGCGCAACCACGAGCTGCGCAATGATTTCTATATGCTGGTCGCCAAACAATCCAATGCCCGAGACGTGTTAAGCGTCGTTACCCCGTTCGAAAAAGTGCCGGCCGAATCGTTATATTCTTCCATTTTGGTGTCCGATAAGAAATGGGCGGCTACGGGCAGAATTACGTTGCAGCACTTTATCACCGTGATGGACCGCGGCGGCTCCAATCCCGTCCTCTCCGGAGTGAGGGTGAACGGCGACAAGAAGAAAGGGCGAAGCAACGAGCTGCTAAAGAACGTGCGACCGGAGACTTTGCTTCTGCACGAGGGTTTGGCCGTGTTCAAGAAGGATAAGCTGGTAGGGTGGTTAGGCGAGGACGACAGCAAGACGGTGAATTATTTGCTGAACGACGTGTCCGGTACAATCGGGCAAGTGCCTTGTCCGCAAGGCCATCAAGGATTCGTCAGCGTTGGCATCCTGAGCTCCAAGTCGAAGATCGATGCATATACCGACGCGGAGGGCGAACCGGCCTTCAACGTGCGGATGAGTCTTGAAGCGAACGTTGACGCCATTCAATGCAATTTGGATATGGCGGATCCCGCGACGATCACGGCGATCGAAGCGATGCTTGAGAAACAGGCGCGAAATTACACAAGCCGCAACATCCGCGAGGTGCAGAATAAATTCGGTTCGGATATTTACGGATTCGGCGAGGCGCTTCATCGCCAAGAGCCCAAAGTCTGGGCCTCTTACAAAGCGAATTGGGACGATTATTTCAAAAACGCGAAAGTGGATGTCGAAGTGGCCGTTGCCGTTCGCAAAATCGGTTCTATCGTGCAGCCGCTTAAGAAGGATATGGAGAACCGATGAACTGGAGTATGGCCATTACGCTGTGTATGCCCGTTATTCTGTTAGTCGAGATTCCGAATTTGAGATCGTTGCGGTCGAAAAGGGATGCGTGGACGTTCGCGACCGTCTGGCTGATCGCGACGTGCGCGATGGCCGCGGAGTGGGCGGGCGTGCCGCTGCCTCGCCCGATGGAATGGATCCGGTATATTAGCGCCCCGATTAACAGATTGCTTCCATAATATTGATTCGGTAGGTGCGAGATGATGAAAAACGGATTGGACGTCCGGCAGTTTCTTATTATGACGTTCGGCTTGACCGTCGGCACGTCCATTCTGGTGACGCCAGCGGGACTGGCGTCGGTGGCAAGGGAAGACGCGTGGATCGGCAGCTTAACCGGTTACCTGATCAACTTGTGCATGGCCTTGCTGTATATAGCGATCGCTCGCCTGTTTCCGGGCCAATCGTTGTTTACGATGTTCCGCAGCTCTTTCGGAAAGTGGCCGGGCAAAGCGGTCACTTCGCTGTATTTATTTTATTTTTTGATCTTGGCGGGAACGCTGTTAGGCAATCTTGGTTTTTTTCTGACTAGCGAGGTTTTGCCGGATACGCCGATCGACGTCGTGCAAATCTTGTTTTTAGCCGCATGCGTCATGTGCGCCAAAATGAGCGTGGTCGTTCTCGCAAGGCTTGGCGAATTGATGTTTCCGTGGATGCTGTTTTTTTTTCTTGTCTTGATATTGGCGTTGCTTCCCCAAGTCAAATGGGAATATATCGCTCCTATGCTGGAAGGAGGCTGGCCGCCCATTCTAATATCCGGGCTCCATTCTTCCATGTTCCAAGAGCTGATCGTCATGCTCGTGTTCGTCCCAGAGCTAGGCGATGCGCGAAAATGGAAACAAGCCTACATCGGGGGCATGTCGCTCGGTCACTTGCTCTTAGTCATGGTTGTACTGTTCAGCGTGCTCATTCTTGGCATCGAGCAGTCGGCCAATAGCTCGTTCCCCGCTTTCGCGTTGGCGAAAATGATCAATTTGGGCAATTTTCTGCAGCGGGTTGAAGGGATATTGATCACCCTGTGGATCATGACCTTTTTCCTGAAAACGATGCTGCTTATCTTCTCCATGCTAAAAGGGGTAGAAAGCCTTCTCGGACTCCGGAGTTCCAGTTACGTCATTTATCCGCTTGCCGTGCTGCTTCTAATCATCGCTTGGAATACTTACGTCAACAGCGTGTACATCGGCGAGGTCATCCAGAAGGTCTGGGTAGGCTACTCGCTCATCCACTTGCTTATTTTCCCCCTGCTGATGTGCGTCTCCGGCCTGTTGCAGGGCAAAAGGCGCAAGCCGTCTAGCTCAGCGGCTTCCGAGACGTCCGCGGCGAAGCAATAAAGCGAATCAGACATGAAAATATTGGCCTAAAATGCCGAACCGACTTGACAATCGTCAAGCTGGTTTGGTATTTTTGTAATAGCGATTAGCACTCATTGATGTTGAGTGCTAACGAAGAGGGCTAGCATGGCTACACGTTGCGAAATCGAAGGAGGGTTTGGATATGTTGACGGAACGACAACGAATGATTTTGAACGCCATCATCGACGATTATATCCGTTCGGCAGAACCGGTGGGCTCGCGCAGCATCTCGAAGCGCGGAGACGTCGGATTCAGCCCGGCCACGATTCGGAACGAGATGGCAGACCTGGAGGAGCTCGGATTTCTGGAGCAGCCTCACACGTCGGCCGGCCGCGTGCCATCAACCAAGGGCTATCGTTATTACGTCGATCACCTGCTCAAGCTAGGCGAGGTGAACGAGAACGAGCTTGGTTTAATGAAATCATTCGTAACGGATAAGCTGAACCAGATGGAGCAAGTGATCCAGCATACCGCGATGATCCTGTCGAGCTTAACGAATTATACGTCGATACTGCTCGGACCGGAGTTGTTCCATACGTCGCTTAAGCATTTCGGGCTCGTGCCGCTGAACTCGGAATCCGCGGTTGCCATTATCGTCACCAATACGGGGCATGTGGAGAACCGCACCATTTCGATTCCGCCGGATCTTGACATGGACGATATGCAGAAGGTCGTCAACATCTTGAATACGAAGCTTGTCGGCGTGCCGCTGATTCGACTGAAATCGAAGCTGTACTCCGAGGTGGGCCAAGAGCTCGAACGGCACGTCGACCATTACGAAGGGCTTCTCGCGGTGCTCGAAAGCGCGCTGCAGAGCGACGAGGAGCATCGTCTCTTCATGAGCGGCACGACGAACATGCTGACCCAACCGGAGTTCAAGGACGTCGATAAAGTCAAGACGATTCTGGATCTGCTTGACGAGACGCCGACCATTATGAAGATGTTTTCGACGCTTCCGTCGGGCATCCAGGTGCGAATCGGCACGGAGAACGACCATAAGGCGATCAGCGACTGCAGTCTCATAACGGCAACCTATTCCATTAACGGCGAAGCATTGGGAACGATCGGCATTCTGGGTCCCACGCGGATGGAATACGGCAAAGTGATCAACCTGCTGGATCTGATCTCGAAGGATATGGGAACGCTGCTTGGCAGATGGTATAAGTAAGCAGGGACGGGGCCACGGTCAAATGTCCGGATTAATCGAAGGAGGTGATAGGGTGAGTACCAAGGAACAACATAACGAAACAGCAGATACAGCAGAAGAAACCTTCGAACAGACAACCCAGCCATCGGAAGCGGAAGCGGCCGATCAGGCAGAGGAGGAGTCCGTTTCGACGGAGGATTCGCGCCTCGCCGAGCTTGCGAAGCAAGCGGAGGAGCATCAGCAGCGATACTTACGCGCGCAAGCGGATTTCGACAACTTCCGCCGCCGCACCGCGAAGGAGAAGGAAGAACTGGCGCAATACGCTTCCATGAAGCTCATTAGCCAATTGGTCCCGACCGTGGACAACTTCGAACGCGCGATAGCCGCAGCGTCGTCCAACAGCGATTTCGATTCGCTCGCGAAGGGCGTGGACATGATCTTCCGCCAGCTATCCCAAACCCTCGAAGCCGAAGGGCTTAAGACGATCGAAGCCGTCGGTCAGCCGTTTAATCCTGAATTCCATCAAGCGATCATGCAGGTGGAGTCGGACGAATACGAGGAAGGCATCGTCGTCGAAGAGGTGCAAAAGGGATATATGCTGAAGGACAAGGTCCTGCGCCCCGCAATGGTTAAAGTTAGCGGCTAAGGGCTAGTCCCGGACAAAGCAAGCTTATATATGGGAAATTGCAGCATTTAACTTATAAATCGAGGAGGCCACACAAATGAGCAAAGTAATCGGTATCGACCTTGGCACGACAAACTCATGCGTAGCCGTTATGGAGGGCGGCGAAGCCGTCGTTATTCCCAATCCGGAGGGCAACCGCACGACGCCTTCCATAGTAGGCTTCAAGAAGGACGGAGAGCGCGTAGTCGGCGAGACGGCGAAGCGCCAAGCGATTACGAATCCCGATCGCACGATCATCTCCATTAAACGCCATATGGGCACGAACCATAAGGAAAAGATCGACGACAAAGAGTTTACGCCGCAAGAAATATCCGCCATCATTCTGCAGAAGCTGAAATCCGACGCGGAAGCTTATCTCGGCCAAACGGTCACGCAAGCGGTTATTACCGTTCCCGCGTACTTCAACGACAGCCAGCGCCAAGCGACGAAGGATGCGGGCAAAATCGCCGGTCTCGAAGTGCTTCGCATCGTCAACGAACCAACGGCCGCGGCTCTTGCTTACGGCCTCGAGAAATCCGAAGACCAAACGATTCTTGTCTATGACCTCGGCGGCGGCACGTTCGACGTCTCCATCCTGGAGCTGGGCGACGGCTTCTTCGAAGTGAAAGCGACAAGCGGCGACAACAAGCTGGGCGGCGACGACTTCGACCAAGTGATCATCGACCACCTCGTGGCCGAATTCAAGAAGGATCAAGGCATCGACCTGTCCAAGGACAAGGCGGCCGTGCAACGTCTTAAGGATGCTGCCGAGAAAGCGAAAAAAGAGCTCTCCGGCGTGCTGACTTCGGCGATCTCGCTGCCGTTCATCACGATGGTCGACGGCGTGCCGCAGCATCTTGAGATGAACCTGACACGCGCAAAATTCGAAGAGCTGTCCGCTGCGCTCGTCGAGCGCACGCTAGGTCCTACTCGCCAAGCGCTCAGCGACTCCGGCTTGTCGGCTAGCCAAATCGACAAGGTTGTACTAGTCGGCGGATCGACTCGTATCCCGGCCGTACAAGAAGCGGTTAAAAAGCTGATCGGCAAGGAGCCGCATAAAGGCGTTAACCCGGATGAAGTCGTAGCGCTCGGTGCGGCCGTTCAAGCGGGCGTCCTGACGGGCGACGTCAAAGACGTCGTATTGCTCGACGTCACTCCGTTGTCGCTCGGCATCGAGACGGCAGGCGGCGTATTCACGAAGATGATTGACCGCAACACGACGATCCCGACAAGCAAATCGCAGGTGTTCTCCACGTACGCCGACAACCAACCGGGCGTGGAGATTCACGTCCTGCAAGGCGAACGCTCCATGGCGAACGGCAACAAGACGCTGGGCCGCTTTACGCTGAGCGACATTCCGCCGGCGCCTCGCGGCGTGCCGCAAATCGAAGTCACCTTCGATATCGACGCCAACGGCATCGTCAACGTATCCGCTCTTGACAAAGGTACGGGCAAGAGCCAAAAAATCACGATCACGTCCTCCGGCGGTCTGAGCGAAGCCGATATCGACCAAATGATGAAGGACGCCGAGCTGCACGCGGACGAAGACCGCAAACGCCGCGAGCTTGTAGAAGCGAAGAACGCGGCGGATCA
>JAQSXN010000179.1 GCA_029256665.1 Paenibacillus sp. | reverse complement strand
GTTTAATCGAGGAGTTATCCGGCACATAATAGAAGAGGTTAGAGGTTGTTCAGAAAGTCCGCTTCCCATTACGCACTGAGAACCGAACTTTTTGACTTTTATTAGAGAGGAAAAAGCAAAGTATCACTTACGAAGATGCGTTTTCTGCGTAAACGTTGAGAATCCTTACAAAGATGCGTTTGCTCCGCAAACGCTAAGATTATGCTTAAGAAGCCGTGTTTTCTACGAAAACACTTAGGAGGTCAATAATGGCAGTACAGTCCGATGCATTGGTGAAATTAGCGGTGGAAGCCGCCGAGGATAAAAAAGCCGTCGACGTTATCGCCCTCAACCTTAAGGAAGTGTCGCTTGTTGCCGATTATTTCGTCATCTGCAGCGGTAATTCCGATACGCAGGTGCAGGCGATCGCGACGGAGGTCCGCAAGCAGGCCGAAAAAAACGGGGCCAGAATTCGCGGGCTCGAGGGCATGGATACGGCGAGATGGGTGCTGATCGATCTCGGAGACGTCATCGTTCACGTCTTCCACCGCGACGAACGCGAATATTATAGCTTGGAGCGGCTGTGGTCGGACGCGAAGGTCGTGGAATTCGCATGACGCTGACCGCGGGTACGAGATATACCCTTCGCGTCGAGCGCGAAGTGTCGCCTTACGGTTACTTTCTAAGCGACGGCGAGTCGGAGGTGCTCCTCCATTATACCGAGCTCGTCGGCTCCAAGCCGCATATCGGCGATTCCGTCGACATATTCGTGTATTACGATTCCGAGGATCGAATTGCCGCCACGATGAAACAGTCGCTGCTTCATGTGGGCGAGCTTGCTAGACTTCGCGTGGCGGACGTGCATCCCAAGCTGGGCTGTTTCCTCGAGATGGGGCTCAGCCGCCATCTTCTGCTGCCGTTGTCGGAGCTGCCGGAGAGCATTCCGTACCGTCCGTTGGTCGGAGACGAAGTGCACGTGACGATGCGGCACGACAAAATCGGCAGGCTTGTCGCCAAGACGGCTTTCGAAGAGGAATTGTCCCCGCTCGTATTCCCGGCTCCCGAGGCTTGGAAAAACAATTGGGTGGAAGGCTGGGTAACCAAGTCGCTCCAAATGGGATCGTTTGTCATGGTAGACGGCGGCGTTGTCGGCTTCGGCGTGTACGGCCTCATTCCGAGCTCCGAACGCACGAAGCCGCTGCGCTTAGGGGAACGGGTGCGCGCTCGCGTGACCTTTATCCGCGAGGACGGCAGAGTCAATCTGGCGATGACCGAACGCAAGGAAGTCGGCCGCGTCGAGGACGCGGACCGGATTCTGGCGTTCCTCAAGGAGCGTCCCGGCGGCGCGATGCCTTACTCCGACGAAACCGAAGCCGACCTGATCAAGAAGCGCTTCGGCATCAGCAAGTCCGCATTTAAACGCGCGATCGGCAAATTGATGCGGGATGGCATCGTGACGCAGAAGGGAAGCTGGACGTATTTGGCCGCCGCGCAAACGAGCGGAGAGAGCGACGACAGCGCAGAAGGGACTGAAGGCTAAGTGAACGCAAGCCATTCTTACGGGCAATTCGCTCTTGTCTATGATCAGTTGATGGAGGACATGCCGTACGCGGATTGGCTTGGGTATGCCCGCGAGAGCTGGTCCCGTTACGGGATGCCTGCCACGGTCGTGGATCTCGGCTGCGGCACGGGAAGCTTGTCGATCCCGCTCGCGAGGTCGGGATTCCATGTATTCGGCATCGACTTGTCTTCGGATATGCTTTCCGTCGCCCGCAATAAGTGGGACGAGACGCCTGCGCAGGCGGTAAGGCCCCGCGCGGGATCGATAAGATGGCTGCAGCAGGATATGAAGGATTGGGAGCTTGGAGAGCCCGTGGACGCCGTTGTGTCGTTCTGCGACTGCTTCAACTATTTGACCGACGAAGCGGATATCGAAGCTGCTTTTCAAGCCACATATCGCGGGCTCAAAGACGGCGGCAGCTTTTTGTTCGACATGCATCCGCCCTCCCAATTGATTCGTTACGCGGAAGAGCAGCCGTTCGTGCTGGACGAGCGGGATATCGCCTACATCTGGACTTGCGATTTCGACGAGGCGCGGTGCCAGATCGAACATAATCTGACGATCTTCGCACGTGATCGCGATTCGCGGTTCCGCCGCTTCGAGGAGACGCATCAACAGAGGGCTTACGATCCGGAGTGGATCGTCTCGGCGCTGCGGCGCGCGGGCTTCCGCACGGTCGACCGCTACGCCGATTTCGAGCTGAAGCCTCCAGGGGCGGGCGCGGAACGCCTCTTTTTTGCCGCAATCAAATAATAATCCAATTATGTTTCACGGCCATCCTGGCAGGGTGGCTTCTTTGCGTTGCGCCATGATGGGACGTGAAGATGCCAACGGAACGGATAGCGAGACCGACTGGCTGCTGATGCACGTTTGATCATATTCATTCCGCAGGACGCAGTGTCATTGTAAGGCCCGGCGCGGGCTGCGACCGCCTCTTATGCGATAACTCAGTCATGATGGAGGTTCGAAATCGTGAATAGAGAGAGTGCAGCAAGTCTAAGGGACATGGGAGACCTTATCTTAACGAAAATACCGGTTTTCGAATTGTAACGGACATAGGAAGCGTTATACACGAAAAGGGGAGGCAAAAGTAGCCGTTTTGAGCAAAATAGAGGCGCCGGTGACCGTTAGAATCCAGGATGCGCCTCAACCGAACGAATAAGGCCCGTGCTGGCCGTTAAGCGCCAAGCGAAGGGTCAGAAGGAGACCAGAACCGTTAAGCGCCTAGCGGGGTCAGAAGGAGACCAGAACCGTTAAGCGCCTAGCGGAGGGTCATAAGGAGACGAGAATCCGTTAGGCGCCCTAGCGGGGGGGGCAGATAGTCAGACTAGCGTTCTCCCGCCGCGGCTCCAATTTCTACTCTTCACTTTCCGCGGCCCAATGTCGATACTTGTAAAGTGGCGCGGTAATTCGACAAATGCCGCGAATGAGGATGAAATTCCAATTTGGCTGTTTTCGACACGAATTACAATACGTCGCCTTGGTCGAGCACACCGGCCAATCTACAAGATATGGCGCGTTATTCCCTCAGCGCGTCCTTCAGCCTGCTGTTCATCGACGCGTCTGACGATGTTTTGCGGGCGGAGCCGATCCGCGATTTTCGGAGTTCTTCTTCGAGCTTGGCCGCCTTGGATTCCAGCTCTTCTATATAAGCCAGCAAGTCCGAGGTATCGATTCCCGACTCGTTATGCATGCCCGCGAGCGCCGCCCGGACGCCTTCCGGCGTAAGTTTTGCCACGATTATTACCCCCAATATATCAATAAAATGTCACTATCCCATCATAGTCTTATCTGTTAAAATAGTCGAGCATGCCAAAAAAATTAGATTCATATTATCTCCATAATTTTCATTGACTAGACCTATATCTTGAGGTAAAATCAAAAACATCAACTACATATTGATGATTTGAGGGCTCGAGAAGATCTACCAGTGGTATATCGCAACGAAGCGCAGCTGCCCGCTAGATGGGGGCAGAAGCGCTTTTTCATTGCTATAATTCAGTAAGGGAGCGGGCGTGCGATGCTAGTCGTCTATGATTCGAAAACAGGAAACGTGAAACGGTTTATCAACAAGTTGAATATGCGTTCGATGCCGATCGACGAGCAGGCCAGGCTCAACGAACCGTTCGTGCTCGTCACGTATACGACGGGGTTCGGCCAGGTGCCGGAGAAGGTGAACGCGTTCCTGAAGAGCAATCACGACTTGCTTCGTGGCGTATCCGCCAGCGGCAACCGGAATTGGGGGAACGGCTTCGCCAAAAGCGCGGACACGATTTCCTCGATGTACGACGTGCCGGTCATACTGAAGTTTGAATTGTCGGGAACCAGTTTGGATACGGAATATTTTGTCGAAAGGGTGCGTGCCATTGAAGCTATTTGATGAACTGAGCACAGATTTGAAACCAAGCGGAGCTACGGCGGTGGTCGAGGCGGAAGCGAAGAATTCCCAAGGCATATCCGGAGAAACGAAACAAAACGACGTCAAGCATATCGAATTGAACAACCAATTGATGCAGCGCGGCGTAGATGGATTTTATCAGCTGGAGAAGGATCAGGAAGCGGTTAGAGCCTTTATGGCGGAAGTCGACCAGAAAAGCGTGAAGTTCGGTTCGCTTCGCGAGAAATTGGATTATCTCATTGCTAACGACTATTACGATGACGTATTCGTTAAATATACATACGAGCAGGTGGAAGCCGTCTTTAACTTGACGACGAACAGCGACTTCCAGTTCCAATCGTACATGGCAGCCTCCAAGTTCTACAAAGACTACGCGATGAAGACCAACAACAAGTCGCAATATCTGGAGCAATATCCGGATCGCGTCGCGATCGTTGCCCTTCATCTAGGCGAAGGAGACGCGGAACGCGCGCTTCGCATCGCGGACGCGATGATCGAGCAGCGCCTGCAGCCGGCGACGCCAACGTTCCTGAACGCGGGCAAGAGCCGCCGCGGCGAGATGGTGTCCTGCTTCCTGCTCGAGATGGACGATTCGCTTAATTCCATCAACTACGTGCTAGGCACATGCATGCAGCTGTCCAAGATCGGCGGCGGCGTAGCGGTCAACCTGTCCAAGCTTCGCGGGCGCGGCGAACCGATCAAAGGCGTGGAAGGCGCGGCCAAGGGCATCATGCCGGTCCTTAAGCTAATGGAAGACGCGTTCTCCTACGCGGATCAAATGGGTCAGCGCAAGGGCTCCGGCGCGGGTTACTACAACATTTTCGGCTGGGACATTATCGAGTTCCTGGATTGCAAAAAAATCAACGCGGACGAAAAGTCCCGCATCAAAACCTTGTCGATCGGCCTGATCATCCCGAACAAATTCTATGAGCTGGCCGCGCAGAACAAACCGCTTGTCGTCTTCGGACCGCATTCGGTACAGAAGGCTTACGGCCAACATCTGGATGACATGGACATGGACGTGATGTACGAAGAGCTGCTCGCCAACGAGAAAGTCACGAGAAAAACGGTGATGAACGCGCGCGATATGCTGACGAAGATTGCTTCCATCCAGCTGGAATCCGGTTACCCTTATATTATGAACAAGTCGAATGCCAACAGCGTTCACGCGCTGAAGGATATCGGCAACGTCAAGATGTCCAACCTGTGCACGGAGATTTTCCAATTGCAGGAGACGTCCGAAATCAACGATTACGGCTTCGACGACAATATCCGCCGCGACATCAGCTGCAACCTGGCTTCGCTTAACATCGTGAACGTCATGGAACGCGGCAAGATCAAGGACTCCGTCCATGTCGGCATCGAAGCGCTCACGACGGTCAGCGACCTGTCGAAGATCGACAACGCGCCCGGCGTTCGCAAGGCGAACGAAGAGCTGCATTCCGTCGGCCTCGGCGCGATGAACCTGAACGGCTACTTGGCGAAGAACAAGATCGCTTACGAGAGCGACGAAGCGAAAGAGTTCGCGAACGCGTTCTTTATGATGATGAACTTCTATTCCCTGGAGAAAAGCATGGAAATCGCGAAGGAACGCGGCGAAACGTTCAAGGACTTCGACCGTTCCGAGTACGCGAAAGGCACGTACTTCGCCCGTTACATCGAGAAGGACTTCCGTCCGGAGTCGGACCGCGTGAAGGAACTGTTCGGCAGCATGGAGATTCCGTCCCCGCAAGATTGGGCGGCGCTCAAGGAGAAGGTTATGCAGCATGGCCTGTACCACGCGTACCGTCTGGCGATCGCGCCGACGCAAAGCATCTCCTACATCCAGAACGCGACTTCCAGCGTCATGCCGATCGTTGAGCACATCGAGACGCGCACGTACGCGAACTCGACGACCTACTACCCGATGCCGTATCTGTCGCAGGATAACTACTTCTACTACAAATCGGCTTACAACATTAACCAATTTAAGCTGATCGATCTGATCGCGGAGATTGGCCAGCATATCGACCAAGGCATCTCCACCGTTCTGCACGTCAACAGCAACGTGACGACCCGCGAGCTCGCCCGTTTCTACGTCTATGCCGCTCAGAAGGGTCTGAAGTCGCTTTATTACACCAGAACGAAGCGTCTATCCGTCGAAGAATGCACAAGCTGCGCCGTTTAAGAGGTAGTTGAACATTCATCTTATAAAGGCTCAGCTTCACCTTGAACCGAAACGGCTGTCGCAGTCCAAGGATGACGACAGCCGTTTTACCTTGCGGGTCCCCGTATCCGCGATTACGATTACGTAGCGAAGAAGGAGCATGCCTACTAATGAAAGCCGTAAACTGGAACCGTCCGGATGATGACTTTACATTGACGTTCTGGCAGCAGAACGTGATGCAATTCTGGACAGACGAAGAAATTCCGTTATCCGACGATAAGATGGACTGGATGGATATGACCGACGAAGAGCGCACGCTCTACAAGAACGTGCTCGGCGGCTTGACGCTGCTCGACACGATTCAAGGCGGCGTCGGCATGCCGAAGATTCTCGAGCACGTGGACGGCTTGCAGCGCAAGGCCGTATTGTCCTTCATGTCGATGATGGAGCAAATCCACGCCAAGTCTTACAGCAGCATCTTCACGACGCTGGCTTCGGGCGAAGAGATCGACGCGATTTTCCGCTGGGTGGAAGAAAATCCGCAGTTGCAGAAGAAAGCGAAACTCGTTTCCTCCTGGTATTCGAACATAACCGGACCCAAAGAGCTGTACAAAGCGATGGCGGCGTCCGTCTTTCTAGAGAGCTACTTGTTCTACAGCGGCTTCTTCTATCCGCTATACTTGGCAGGCCAAGGCAAAATGACGAGCAGCGGCGAAATCATCGACTTGATTCTTCGCGACGAGAGCATTCACGGCCTGTACGTTGGCGTGCTGGCGCAGGAGCTGTTCGCGACGTTTACGCCGGAAGAGCAAGTTTCCCTGAACGCGGAAGTATTGGCGCTCCTTCACGAGCTGTACGAGAACGAAGTGGTCTACACGGACGGTTTGTACGGACCGCTCGGCCTCGAAGAAGAAGTGAAGATCTACGTGCGCTACAACGCGAACAAGGCGCTCATGAATCTCGGAATGGAATCGTATTTCCCGGAAGAGACGGTCAACCCGATCGTATTCAACGGCATCAGCACGCATACGAAGCAGCATGACTTCTTCTCGAAGAAGGGCAACGGCTACGTGCGCACGATCCATGTCGAACCGCTGAACGACGACGACTTCGTATTCAACTTCTAAGAAAAACATCGTGATCAAAATATCCGAGATACTTCTAGGATAAACATCGTGATCAAAATCGGATCCCCCTTCTAAAGGGGGAGGCTTGACTCATATAATTCATTCATAACATCGCTCTCGACTATGCCTTGCGGCAAGGCGGGAGCGATTGTTGCTGGAAAGG
>JAQSXN010000178.1 GCA_029256665.1 Paenibacillus sp. | reverse complement strand
TATTGCCGCGAGGGCCGCCGGCCGGACGAACCCGACGTGCTGAAGAGCGGGCGGGTGCTTGCGGGAATGCTGGGGGAGCTGATCGGCAAGGAGCTGGAAGGGATGAACGAGGAGCAAATGCATGAGCTGCAGAGGTCGATGAACGGCTTCGCCGACCCCGACGGATTGCTGGAGCCCGCGATTTTCTCCAATGGATTCACGAAGGAGGAGGAGCGATTCCTCGCATCGGTATTGGAACATGTTGAAGCTGCCGGGATGCCGGGGACGTCTGAAGGAGGGGAAGACGATGAACGTTAAACCGTTTCTTGCGCTTGTCGGCAGGCATCGGCCGAGCGGCTGGATCATCGCGGTTGCAATCGTGCTGGGGCTCGGAGAAACGGCGCTGTCGCTTGTAATACCGCTGCTTACGCGCGATGTCGTGGAGGAAGCGTCCGCTCTGGCGCTGCAATCCACAACTATCTTGACGCTAGGAGCCGTATTCGCGATCCAAACGGCGATGTCCGGCTTTAGCTCCTACTCGATGTATTACGTGGGGCAATATATGGTTTCCGGCCTTCGCAGGGAGGTATGGGAGCGGGTGCTCCGGCTGCCCGTCGCGTTTTTTGATCGGAATATGTCCGGCGAGACGATGAGCCGAGTGACCAACGATACGAACGTAATCAAGGATTTTATCGTGGGACATGTCATTTCCTTCCTGGGCGGGATCGTGTCCATTTTAGGCGGAGTCGGCATTCTGCTATACCTGGATTGGCGAATGACGCTTCTTATGCTTGTCGCCGTTCCCGTGTCGCTGCTTATTCTGTGGCCGCTCGGCAGCAAAATGTTCGTCGTCTCCAAGGCGATGCAGGACGAGACGGCGATGTTCCAAGGGGATCTGGGGCGGGTGCTGACGGAAATCCGGCTTGTAAAGTCTTCGCTCGCGGAGCCGGCTGAGCTTAGGCAAGGCCGGAACCGGATCGCGAGCCTGTTCAGGTTCGGCATGAAGGAAGCGAAGATCATGTCCGTCGTGACGCCGCTTATGATGACGATCATGCTGCTTGTTCTGGTATTGCTTATCGGATACGGCGGCGTGCGCGTCGCCCAAGGCTCCATCAGCACGGGCGAGCTGGTCGCCATCATTCTGTACATGTTCCAAATCGTCATGCCTTTCACGCAAATGGCGTCGTTCTTCACGCAGTTTCAGAAGGCGCTAGGAGCTTCGCAGCGGATCATCGAGCTATTGGAGGAGAAGACGGAGGAGCCGGACGAAGCGAGGGCAAAGAATGCCCCCATGCTGGAGGCATCATCGAGAGCGGAACGGGCGTCTGCTCCCGGCAGGTTGGTTTTTGACCGGGTCGGTTTCGGTTATTCATCCGAGCGGCCGATTCTTCGCGACGTATCGTTCGAGGCGGTGCCTGGCGGAATGACGGCTTTGGTGGGAGCCAGCGGCGCGGGCAAAACGACGATTTTCTCGCTGGTGGAGCGTTTCTATGCTCCGACCGGAGGGACGATTACGTGCGACGGAGCGGATATCGCCGGGCTTCCGCTTGCGGATTGGCGAGACCGGCTTGCCTATGTTTCGCAGGAAAGTCCTATGATGGCGGGCACGATTCATCACAATTTAACCTATGGATTGGAAGCGGACGCGGGTACGGAACGAATTCGCGAGGCGCTGGAGGGGGCGAATTTGGCCGAGCTCGTCGCATCCTTGCCGGAAGGACTCGAAACGGAGATCGGCGAGCGCGGCGTGAAGCTGTCGGGCGGCCAAAGGCAGCGGCTTGCCATCGCGCGCGCGATGCTTCGCGATCCGGAATTTCTGCTGCTGGACGAAGCGACGGCCCATCTCGACAGCGAGTCTGAGCGGCTCGTGCAGGAAGCGCTGCTCAAGCTGATGCGCGGCCGAACGACGCTCGTGATCGCCCACCGCTTGTCTACCGTCAGCGGCGCGGACCGCATCGTCGTCCTGGACGGCGGCGAAGTAACGGGCCAAGGCACGCATGCGGAGCTGATGGCGTCCCATGAGCTCTACGCCAAACTCGCGAAGGGGCAGCTGCTCGAGCCGGAGGGAGTGCGATAGCCGGATTATTTCGGGTTGCAAAGCGCGTTAGCTAAGTTGGCAGACTTTCTCGCGACAACGCAACTAACCCGGTTAAGGATACTCCGGGTTAGTTGCGTTTCTGGCTATTTTTCGCTTTATCACGAAAGTAAGCTATATACCTCAGATGTGTGCCGCGTCGCGAGAGGTCATCATTTGCATAATTACATTACACCGCCTGCAAACCGGCCTGGTTCAGCAGATTCCAAGGTTTGTTGTAATGCGGCTGGAAGAAGAAGTCGACGAATCCGAGTCCGTCCATCGTCATGCCGTTCTGGATGCAGACCGACAACGTGTTGATCGATTGGGTCAAGTCGACCTTCGAGAGAACCTGCGCGCCGACGATGCGGCCGGTGTCGGCTTCGTAGACGACTTTAAGCGTCACGTCTTCGTAGGTTGGCATAAACTCCGGCCGGTCATGCTCGTGCAGCGTCACTTGTTTGACGGCCAGTCCCGCTGCCGCGGCTCCGGTTTCGGTTAAGCCCGTCGATGCGATGTTGTAGTCGTAAATTTTGATGCCCGACGTGCCTTGCGTGCCCATGTAGCGGATTGCGAGCGGAATGTAGGCATGCGCTCCGGTCGGGTTGTAGCGGACCGCGCAGCTGTCGCCTGCGGCGAACACGTCCGGCTTGCTGGTGCGCATATATTCGTCGACGAGAATCGCTCCGTTCGGCAGCATGTCGACCTGTCCGCGCAGCAGCTCGGTGTTCGGGCGGAAGCCGATGCAAAGGATAACCAGGTCGGCCTCGAATTCGCCGTTATCCGTGACGACCGCGGCGACTTTGCCTTCCGCGTCGGCTTTAAACGATTGTGCCGTTCTGCCAAGCGCCAGCTCCACGCCTTTGTCGGCCAACTGGCGTTCTACCGCGTCCGTGAATTCCGCGTCCAAATATTTGTACAGAACCCGATCCATATTGTCGATCAGCGTGACCTGCTTGCCGAGCATCTCGAATGCTTCCACTAGTTCGATGCCGATATATCCGGCGCCGATGACGGCGATGCGGCGCGCATGCTTGGCTTTTTCGATGATCGTCTGAGCATGCGCGTAGTTTTTGCATAACTCGATATTGTCGAGACCGATGCCGTCCAGCTTCGGAATAATCGGCCACGAGCCGGTCGTCACGACGAGCTTGTCGAAATCGTGGATGAACGTTTCGCCCGTCACGTTGCTGCGGACCGCGAGCTGTTTGGCGTCTGTATCTACGTTTAACACCTCATGGCGCATATGCGTTTTAACGCCCAACTCGGCGAGTTGCTCCGGCGAAGCGTAGAACAAATCCTCGGCTCTCTTCACGACGCCTCCGACGTGGAGCGCAATGCCGCACGAGAGGAACGAGATGTTGTCGTTTTTCTCGAATACATGGATATCGGCTTCGGGATACAGCTTGGCCATATTCAGAATCGCGGCGGTGCCAGCGTGCGTGCATCCGATCACGGCGATGCGGGTAGGGGTTGTCATAGAAAACGCCTCCTTGGTGTATCGTGAAATAATTCACAACTTAGTCTGTAATGTGATTTAATTCACAATCTCTTCTTGCATTTATCATATGCCAAACAAGGAAACTTGGCAATGGCTAATTTGTGAACATTTTCACAACGGCGGTTTCCTCGGCTGGGAACGGTTTTTTTCGATATGTGTTCCCTCGAAACAGCTATTCTGGGCTGCAACGACCGATTTAAAACATTCAAAATTTCTAAAGGACACGCGTGACACTAAAGACGTTTTTTTAAGAGAAATAAAACTGTAACGGACAAGAAAGACGTTAGTATGTTGGAGTTAAGCAAAATACGGCTAGGAAGGTGCAAGTAAGGTTACGTGTGTCCGTTAGATTTTAGAAACAAATTGATATCGAATAATAACGTCTTTCCCGTCCGTTAGGCAGCAAACTCGCATAACGCGGTTTCCAATCACCTGCGAGGTGAAAATTGTTTGCACTTGTCCGAAAATTAATGTTAGATAACATGACATAAAAGGATTGACGGATGAAGAAACCGCTACTATAATGATGACAAGAGTTAGGGAATATGACATTTGAATATCGGTTCCGAAGCACCATTAGTGGAACGCCAAGCCGTCTAGGGTTCCGTTGTCTGCGTCAGCAGCGCAAGTCTGGTCCAAGAGTCGGCGTATGGAAGAGCCTGCGGCGCGCGTGCGTTGAGCGGCTTCCATATACACGGAAGGACAAAAGCCTGGGAGATTATCTCCTTAGGCTTTTTCTTATTTTTTAAAACCGAGTTCGCGCTTTGCAACGAGATTGGAATCGACGAAAGTAACGCGCCGCGAAGACGGTGGGCGGCAGCAGCCGTATCGTTTTGCCGCATAGAGAGAGCGGCGAAACACAACCAAATGGATGGGAGTTGGGTGTCGATGGTGAAAGGGTGGAAACGCGGGATTGCGCTGGTGGTCGTGTTGCTAATGGGGATTGTGGCTTCGGCTTGCGGCAATGGGCCTTCGGGCAACGGGGGAAGCGGCGACGGCGAGCCGATTAAGCTTGCGCTTAGTCCATGGCCGGGTTGGTATATATGGTACATAGCGGAGGAACAGGGGCTCTTCGAGAAACACGGAGTGGACGTCGAGCTGGAGTTTTTCCCGGTGTATAGCGATTCGCTGCAGGCGCTCGCGACGGGCAAGGTCGACGCGAATAGCCAAACGCTGAGCGATACCCTCGCGCCGCTATCCAAGGGAATCAAGCTGAAAGCCGTACTCGTCAACGACAACTCCAACGGCGGCGATGCGATTGTCAGCAAAACGGACATCGGCTCCATCGCGGAGCTCAAGGGCAAGACGGTCGCGACCGAGCTCGGCACGGTCGATCATCTGCTGCTGCTTACGGCGCTTGCGGAGAACGGGATGACGGAGAAGGATATCAATTTCGTGAATATGACCGTCAACGATGCGGGACCGGCCTTCATATCGGGCAATACGGACGCTTCGGTATTGTGGGAACCGTTCCAGACGATGGCGGTCAAGGAAGGCAAGGGCAAGGTGCTCTTTTCCTCCAAGGATACGCCGGGGCTGATTCCGGATCTGCTCGTATTCCGCGAAAGCGTCGTGGAGAAACGCGGCGAGGACGTGCAAGCGATCATAGCGGCATGGTTCGACGCGCTGGCCTACCTGGAAGAAAATCCGGAAGAAGCGATCGCGATGCTCGCGGAGAAGGCGGAGACGACGCCGGAGGACTTTAAGGTCGGACTGGACAGCATCAAGCTGTTTAGCGTTCAGGACAACATCCATGCGTTCGAGGCTCGCGAAGAATATACGTCCCTTGGCTTCACGGGCAAGAAGACGGCCGAGTTTCTGAAGGACCTTGATATGGTCGACGAAATCAAAGACATCAACGTGCTGTTCGAGCCCAAATTCGTTCAAGCGTTAGCCGAGGAGTGATCAGGATGAAGTCGCCAGCAGCAACCAAGAGGCGCAAGCCGCTCAGCAGCAAAATGTTCAGGCCGATCGGACCCCGGTCGTTCGCGTTAACGGCGATGGCGTCGTTTCTCTGCCTGTTAGCCGTATGGTCCTTCTTAAGCTACACGGAAGCCGTGAACCCGGCCTTCCTGCCGACGCCCGACAAGGTCATCGCAGAGCTAGGCGCCCAGCTTGTGAACCCCGAATATTGGGAGCATATCGGCATCAGCGTATTCCGCGTCACGGCGGGGTTTCTCCTCGCCTGCCTGGTCGGCATTCCGCTTGGTTTGCTGGCCGGCTCGTTCAAGCACGGGGAAGCGTTTATCGAGCCTCCCATGGAGTTCATCCGTTACATGCCGGCCGTCGCGTTTATTCCGCTCATCATGGTATGGGCGGGGATCGGCGAATGGGCGAAGATTTGGCTCATTTTCCTCGGCTGCTTCTTCCAGCTCGTGCTGATGGTGGCGGACATTACCCGCCGCGTGCCGCCGGATCTCATTCAAGCGTCGGCAACGCTCGGAGCGGGGCGCTGGAAGATGATCGAGACGGTCATCATTCCCGCCATCCAACCGCAGCTTCTGAACACGATGCGCCTTATCCTAGGCTGGGCGTGGACGTATCTGGTCGTGTCCGAGTTGATCGCGGTCAATAGCGGGCTCGGATTTACGATCATGAAGGCGCAGCGGTTCCTCAATACGGATCAAATCTTCGTGGGCATCATCGTCATCGGCGGACTTGGACTTATAAGTGACAGAATATTCGCTCTACTTAATAAACGATTGTTCCCTTGGGCGTAGTGAAGCGCAACTGCCTTTAGGCGTAAAAGTGAAATCCAAGGAACGAATAACGAAATCATCGAGGGGGAGACGACATGCGGGAATTGACGCTTCATCCGGGAGGCAAGTGGTCGGGCGCGGTCAGGCGCGGCAAGCTGCTCCGGTTCACGGCAATGGGAGAAGGGGCCAATGTTGCGGTTCTTCTATATAACTTAAAGGATCTGACGGAACGGTACAATATGTCCGACACGCTGAAGGCGCAGCATACATCGCGCTTGACCCGCGGGCATGTGCTTATGAGCGATAACGGCCTTGCGATGGCGGGAATCGTCGAGGACGGTCTCGGCTGGCATGATCCCATCGGCGGTTATACGACAAGGGAGATGACGGACGCCAAGTACGGGCTGACGACGTATCAGGCGCAGCGAAACGACTGGCTGCGAAGCGGGCAAGAAAATTTGACGGTGGAGCTCGTAAGAAACGGACTCACGAAACGCGACCTGACCCCCGTCGTCAACTTGTTCTCCAAAGTGGTCTGCGGCGACGACGGTTCGCTGACGTACGACGTCGGCCATTGTCCGGCCGGCGCGACGGTGACGCTGCGGACGGAGATGGATGTGCTCATTGTGCTGTCTAATACGCCTTCGCCGCTGGACCCAAGGGACCGATATCCGTCGGTGCCGGTCCGAATCGAGTTCAAGGTCGCCGCGCCTATCGGCGAAGACGATGTTTGCATGAACAACAGGCCCGAGAACAAGCGGGCTTACGAGAACACGGAGAGCTACCACGCATTATTGGGCTAAGCGGCGGAGCATAACAAGAACGCGACTTGGGGGGATCAGGTTATGACGGTATTAAAGCGGGTTGAGAGCGACAGAACGCCGGAAGCGGCATTATATAGAGCGGTGATCGGGGCGGGCGACGGCTGGATCCGAGATATCGAGGCCGGACAGGTGCTCCGGATCGTCGATATGGAGGGGAATCAGGCAGCGGATACGTTGTTTTATGACGCGGACGCGCCGGAAGACCATTATTGCGCGGTCACGACCGTTACGAGACAGGGCAATGCGTATTTGACGACGGGGTCGGTGTTGCGCGGGGAGTCGGGGAGCGGTCTGGTCGAAATCATCGCGGACACCTGCGGCCGGCACGATACGCTGGGGGGTTCCTGCTCGGCGCAAAGCAACACGGTCCGTTACGCGCACGACAAGCTCTCGATGCACAATTGCCGAGATACGTTTATGCTGCAGCTTGCGGGAAGAGGCGATTCGTATTCCAAACGCGATCTTGCTCCGAACGTCAATTTTTTCATGAACGTGCCGCTAACGCCGGACGGCGGGCTTACCTTCGCGGATGGCATATCGTCCCCCGGAGCGTACGTGGAGTTGAGGGCGCTGAGGCGGACGACGGTGCTGATCAGCAACTGCCCGCAGCTTAACAATCCGTGCAACGCCTACAATCCGACGCCGATCGAAGTTATCATTTGGGAGGGATAGCGCCATGTTCGACAAAATACTAATCGCCAATCGCGGCGCCATCGCCGTTCGTATTATTCGCACGCTCAAGCGGCTCGGCATCGCATCCGTCGCCGTTTACACAAAGGCGGATCAAGACAGCCGCCATGTCGACCTGGCCGACGAAGCGGTGTTGATCGGAGAAGGCCCGGCGAAGGAAAGCTACTTGGACGGCGCGCTTATTCTGGATATCGCCGAGCGGACCGGGGCGCAGGGGATTCACCCCGGGTACGGCTTCCTGAGCGAAAATGCCGACTTCGCAAGGATGTGCCGCGAACGCGGCATCGCGTTTATTGGCCCTACCCCGGAGCAGATGGAGCAATTCGGGCTCAAACACTCCGCGAGAGAGCTTGCGGCGCGCGCCGGCGTGCCGATGCTCGCGGGAACGGCGCTCATCGAAGAGCTGGCGGAAGCGCTGGCGGCGGCCGATGCGATCGGATATCCGATCATGCTCAAGAGCACGGCGGGCGGCGGAGGAATCGGCATGCGGGTATGCGGGGACGCGGATGCCTTGCGGTCGGCGTTCGAGTCGGTGCGCCATTTGGCGGAAAATAACTTCAAGAACGGCGGCGTGTTCTTGGAGAAGTACATTGCCCGAGCGAGGCATGTCGAGGTCCAAATCTTCGGCAACCGTTTCGGCGAGGTCGTCGCGCTTGGCGAGCGGGATTGCTCCGTGCAGCGCCGCAATCAGAAGGTGCTGGAGGAGAGTCCGGCGCCGAACTTGCCGGACGAAGTGAGGCAATCGATGTTCGCCGCCGCCCGGCGTCTGGCCTCCGAGGTCGGCTATCGTTCCGCCGGAACGGTGGAGTTCCTGTACGACGCGAGCGCTTGCGAGTTTTATTTCCTCGAAGTTAATACTCGACTGCAGGTCGAGCACGGCGTAACGGAAGAGGTGCTTGGCGTCGACCTCGTGGAGTGGATGGTCCGCGAGGCGGCGGACGAACTAACGGAATTGGAGCAGCTCGTCGGCAAGCCGAACGGACACAGCGTTCAGGCGAGAATCTATGCGGAGGATTGCCTGCAAGACTTCCGCCCAAGCGCGGGACAGCTGGATCGCGCGATTTTTCCGGCGAATGCCCGCGTCGAGACGTGGGTCCGCGACGGGATGACCGTGACGACGCTGTACGATCCCATGCTTGCCAAAATCATCGTGCACGCGCCTAATCGCGACGAAGCATTAGACCTGTTGTCCGCCGCGCTTGCGGAGACGCGGTTCCACGGCTTGACGACGAACCTGTCGTATCTGCGATCGCTGCTAACCGGAGAGGCCGTTCGCGCGGGCGATGTGCATACCCGGATGCTTAACGGCTTCTTGCCAGCCGAGCGTGCGATCGAGGTCCTTGACGGCGGCGTGCAGACGACGGTGCAGGATTACCCCGGGCGCCAAGGGTATTGGGATGTCGGCGTGCCGCCGAGCGGACCGATGGATATGTTATCCTTCCGGATCGGCAACAGGCTGCTCGGCAATCCGGAGGAAGCGAGCGGGCTGGAGCTTACGCTGCGCGGCGGCTCCTACAAGTTCCGCGACGATATCCGGTTCTGCGTAACCGGCGCCGAGATGTCGGCGAAGGTGGACGGGATTCCGGTGGAGCGTTACGTGCCGACCGTTGCAAGGCGCGGCTCTACGCTAACGTTCGGCGAAGCTTCCGCAGGCATGCGGGCCTATCTGCTCGTCGCCGGAGGGCTCGACATGCCGGAGACGCTCGGCAGCGCCTCTACGTTCACGCTCGGCGGCTTCGGCGGCTATGGCGGCCGCGCGCTGCGTACCGGCGACGTGCTGGGCGTGGGAGCTTCGGCGGCTTCAGCAAGCGCGATGGAGCGTGAGGTAGCGGCGGAGATCATGCCGGCAGCGTCATCGCTTGCTACCGCGGAAGCAGCGTCGGCGGCTCATGCCGCGGCTTGGAGCGAGGCATACGCGGGTCTTGCGCCGATAACGCGCGAATGGACGATCGGCGTCATGCCGGGCCCGCATTGCACGGGCGAATATTTGCAGCCGCATTATCTGCGCGAACTGGCCGAGACGCGGTTCGAGGTGCACTTCAACAGCTCGCGGACGGGAGTCCGGCTTATCGGTCCCGTGCCCGCTTGGGCACGCGAAGACGGCGGGGAAGCGGGACTGCATCCTTCCAATATCCATGACAATGCTTACGCGGTAGGGACGCTCGATTTGACCGGAGACATGCCGATTCTGCTCGGGCCGGACGGCCCCAGCCTGGGAGGATTCGTCTGTCCGGTTACGACGGCAACGGCCGAACTG
>JAQSXN010000177.1 GCA_029256665.1 Paenibacillus sp. | reverse complement strand
GCCCGCCGCTTTGTTGTTCCAAGGATCGCGAGCCGAATCCAGCGCGTTGTTGAGCGCTCCAGTAATACTATGGTTATATTCCTGCACGATAAACACGAAGCCGTCCAGGCCGTTCAGCTTCTCGTTCCATGCCGCAAGACCGGGCTCTTGTCCGGTGCCCTCGCCGAGGAAAGGCAGCTTGTATTCCGCGATGTCCACGATTTCGTAGTTGGCGTCGCCGCGTCCGTCCGCGATTCCTTTGATCCATTCGCCCACCTGCGGGCTTACGCGTCCTTGACGCGTGCTTCCGAGAATAATGCCGATGTTAAGATTAGCCACCACAATACCTCCTTGGTTATCATAAGTAATTTACTTATTATTACATAGTAAATTATACCTTTGATTACCTAAAGACGGAAGCAGGCACTTTTATGACCCCAAGTATCCTTTAGGAAACCTTACATACATTGGCGCCTCGCAAGCGCCGGGATCCATTGGAGCTGGCCATGCTTCAACCCTTAATGGATCCCACATACACGCCTTTCACGAAATATTTCTGCAAAAACGGATACACCGTCAAAATCGGCACCGTCGAAAAAACGATCGTGCAATATTTGACCAATTCCCGAAATGCCGTCGCGTCGGTCGCGCTGCTGATGACGACTCCGCCCGCGCTGCCGATCGTCGTCGCGGTGGAGTCGTTCGCCACCAGAATCTCCTTCAGCAGCAGCTGCAACGGAAAGAGGTCGCGATCCTTGAGCAGCACCATCGCGTTAAACCAGGAATTCCAGTTGCCGACCAAATAATAGAGGAAGATGACGGCAAGCGTTGCTTTTGACAACGGTAGAATAACGTTCATCAATATTCTCGCCTGACTGGCCCCGTCGATCGTAGCCGCTTCTTCAAGCTCGATCGGAATCGATTGGAATCCCGTTCTTAGCACGATCATGTTCCAGGTATTAAGCGCGGTCGGCAGAATCATGGCCATCAGGTTATTGTAAAGTCCGATATCCTTCATCAACAAGAACCAAGGAATCAGGCCTCCGCCAAAAAACATCGTAACCGTAATAATGATCATGATCGGCTTCTTAAAGTACAGCTCGCGGCGGGATAGAACGAACGCGCCCATAATCGTCATGATCATGTTGACGATCGTGCCTAGTCCCACGTAGACGATCGTATTCCAATAGCCGACGAGCAGGCTATTGTCCTTGAAGATCAGCTTGTAGCCGTCCAGCGTAAAGCCGAGGGGCGACACCAACACGCCTTTATGCGCGACCAGCCGGACGGGATCGCTGAACGACGCGAACACGATGTGCAGAATGGGATACAAGCAACATAACGTCAGGATGATCAAACAGGCATAGATAAACGTGTCGAACATGCGGTTGCGAAAGGAAACATAACTTCTCATCGGCTTGGGCGCCCTCCCTTCCCTACCATAAGCTCGCCTCGGACTTCCGCCTTGCCACCTCGTTGGTCGCCCATAGCAGACCGAAGTTGACGATCGCGCTGACAAGCCCTACGGCCGTGGAATAACTTAAGCTGGCTTCTCTAAGGCCTCGCCGGTACACATAGGAGGCGATAACGTCCGCCGTATCGTACGTAAGCGGATTGTAGAGTAGAATAATTTTCTCGTGACCGGATGCCATTAACCCGCCAACGGCGAAAATAAACAGGATGACGATGACGGGGCTGATCTGCGGCAGCGTAATATGCCACATCTTCTTGATTCTTCCGATCCCGTCCATTTCGGCCGCCTCGTACAGGGAGGTATCGATGGAGCTCATGGCGGCCAGATAGATGATGCTGGACCAGCCAATCGCTTGCCAAATCCCCGAGAATGTATATATCGCCCGGAAAAACGACGAATAGCCAAGCAGCGAAGTATAGTCCTTGCCCGTTATCCATTGAAGCAGCTGCGTAACGACGCCTTCGTCCGCCGTAAAGATATGAATCATCCCGCAGACGACGACAAGGGAAATAAAGTGGGGCATATACGAAATGGTCTGCACCGATTTCTTGAACCACCCGTCCCGCACCTCGTTAAGCAGCAACGCCAGGATGATCGGCGCCGTAAACCCGAACGCGATGCCCCAGATGTTAAGCATCAACGTATTTTTGACCACGCGCCAGAAGTACGGGCCTTGAAAAAAGTCGACAAAATGTTTGAACCCGACCCAGTCGCTCTCCGAGAAGCCTAGCAGCGGCTTAAAATCTTTAAACGCGATAAGGACGCCCCACATCGGCCCGTAACAGAACACGACAAACCAAACGACGACCGGGATCGCAAGCAAATACGCGAACCAATTCCTCTTCACGTCTTTGCGCATGATCTCTCTTCGATTAGGAGGCGCGGAGAGCGCCTTCATGCGCTCCCCGCCCGCCTCCCCGCGTGCTATCTCCATTTCTCCACCTCGTTTCCTGCTGCCTTGCGCGTTATCTGCCGTTGTAACGGTCAAGCGCCGCTTGATGCAGGCTTATGAACTCCTCGAGCCCCATCTTTTTGGCTTCGCTCAAGAACTTGTCATAGGCGTCTACGGGCAGCTCGCCCATCACGATTTTGGCAAAATATTCGCCCCTGAGCGTCGACAGCTGGCTGCCAAGCTCCGCTTCGCGCGACGCTTCTTCCTGCGTGAACGTAATCGGAGGCATGGCCATGCTCGTATCCATGTTCTCCGTCCACGCTTTGCGGATATCGCCGGAGTAGCTGCCTTCCGCCACGATCAACGGATTGGAGTTATGTTCGTCCCGAATATTCGGCCAGGAGTGCATCCGGTACTTGACGATCGTCGTGGCAACCGGCTGGCCTTCCGGATCCTTATAAATGTAGCTGTCCCCATGGAAATACGGCTTGCCGTTTTCGTCGATCAAATGGGTAGAGCCGTATTCGCCGTAATTGATCAGCTCCCAGCCTTTTTTGCTGTAGTTGAAATCCAGCCAAGCCATGGCCGCTTCCACGTCGTCCGCTTGGGTCGTTATGGCCGCTTCCCTTCCCGTTCTCATAAAGTTTTTGTACGTCGTGGCGGACTTGTCGCCCTCATGAAGAATCGGATTCGGCGCGCCTACGAAATCGATGTTGTTCTGCTGCTTCCAATAGCTCCACATCGTATCCGGCGAATCCATCATGACGGCCGTTTTGTCCGAAATCGCGCTCGCCATGCGTTGATTAAAGTCGGCGGTTGCCCAATCCCGATTAAGCAAACCTTCCTTGTTCCATTGCCGCATCGTGGTTAGATACTCCTTCGCCCCCGGCTGGGCGGGACCCCATGCCACCTTGCCGTTCTCGTCCAGGAACGTCCAGTCCCATACGCCGAACGCTCCGTTGATGATGCCCGTAAAAATCTGGCCGTACGTCGATCCGTAATTGAGCGGCTCATCGTAGCCGACCTCCTTGCATTTCAGCAGGAACGTGTGCCATTCCTCGATCGTATTCGGAACCTCCATCCCCGTCTTGTCCAGCGCTTCCTGCTTGATCAGCATTCCGAACCACGTCCACTCCGAATAAGGCGCGATGCCGTAGAAGCCAAGCACTTTGCCGCTGTCCGTCACCGTCGTTTTCCGTCTTGTTTCGTTGGAGTTCCGCCATTCGGCATAGTTCGGCGCGTTTTTCTCGAGCAGGTCGGTCAAATCGATGTACGCGCCGTCCTTCACGCCCGCTTCCAGGCCTCCGGGATATCGATTGGGCTCGATGATAATATCGGGCAGCTCGCCGGACGAAATCATGAGCGTAAAGGCATCCGCTTCTTGACCGACGGGCGGCGTGATGAAGTTGACTTTGATCCCCGTCAATCTTTCGATCTGCTTCTGCACGGCATGATCGTTCATGTCGGGAATATTGGAGTCGGCCGGCAGCCATACGTCCAGCGTCACGTCCTTTTTGTACGGGTAGGCGCCATAATGGGCAGGGATCTTCTCATCGTACAAATCTCCCAAATACGTATCGTTCATCGTTAGATTTACCGCATCCTTCTGCTCCTGCGACGGCGCCGCATTGCCGCGAATATCCTGGCTGATGTCGGTGAACGAGGCGGCTTCCGCCTCGCTGCCCGTCCCGTTGTTAGCGGGAGCAACGTCAGCTCCGTTGCCGTTATTTCCGCCGTTGCCGTTATTGCCCGTACATGCGCTCAAGGACGCGGCTACAAGCACGGATGCTGCGGCTATGCTGATTATTCGATAGGACTTCTTGGATTCCATGTTCATCCCCCTCATATCTTTTGTTATGGTCCTGCGACTTCTCCAACGTTGCAAGCGCTTGCCTCTCCATCATTATCCTGTAGTTCGGCAAACGCCTACAATTGCGAAAGCGCTTTACCTCGGTGTCGGAAACGGGAAGCTTTGGATCGGTTTCGGCGGTCGAAAATGCGAAATCAATACCGATTAGCTGGCCAAACAAAAAACCGCCCCTGAGGGACGGTTCATTCAAATGGCATATAATCAGGAAAATTTGCGCCATTCCAGCGGCGTCACGCCGACCGCCTTGTTGAAGAAATGGTAGAATCGGCTCGACGAAGTGAAGCCGACCTCCGCGGAAATGCTTTCGATCGCTTTATTCGTCTGCCGAAGCAGCCGCTGCGCCTCCTTGACCCTTAGTTTAATGATATATTGTTTCGGCGATACGCCGATCTCTTCCGCAAACTTCTTGCGCAGGCTGCTCTCGGATACATAATGTTTGTCTGCCAGTTCGCCGACCGTAAGCTGCTCCTGGTATCCCGAATGAATATCCTTCAGCACCTCCCGAACGAAGGACTTGTCGTCCGCCGGCCGCGCCGCATCCCGGGCTTCGTTCGCGTTGCGTTGATACAGCAGCAACAGCGTCTCGAAAGCCACGCGCATGAGACTGCCGGAGCCCGAGTCCGGCTCGTCCGCATTCCGTTCTCTCTCAAGCTGGTCGCAGCTCATGGCCGCCCACCGCAAATCGTCGGCGGCAAGCCGGGCATGATGGATCCGCGGTTGCTCCAGCTCCGATTGGAACAAATATTGGCAGCTATTGGGGAGTTTATGATGTTCAACATGAATGGAGACGCCCGACCACTGCTCTACGCAGACAAAGCCGTGATGCAGCCCGGACGGAATCAGAATCAGATCTCCCTCTCCTACTTTGATGTTCTGATCCGGAGAGCTGTAGTAGCCTTCCCCCGCCGTAATCAACGTCAGTTCGTCGCATGGATGCGAATGCGAGATATAGAGACCGTCGCCGTCCTTCGAATGAAATGCATGCGGCTTAAACCGTTCGATACTTTGGACGAATCCTTCGCTGCCGTAATCCATCACCAGCCACCTTCCTGCCTATGATTGTCAGTCCCATCTATAATTCTCCTAAATTATAACAACGGGATGCTGAGCCTCTCAATAGACAAAAATATGGCCGGACTAGACATATTTTCAGATGGTTTGCTCCAAACCGGCAGATTCAATCCTCATTCCCGCAGGCCCGTAGCTTGCGCGCTCCACGTCCATAGCCGTTCGGCGGCCGCGTCATCCGCCGCTTTGCCGGACAACGGCTGAAGCCGTTTCTTGTAGTAATAGCGCCCGCTGACGCCGGTTACTTCCGGGCTAAGCGCCAAATACAAGGCCGTCTCCGACCCTTGCTCGGGCGTCAGGAAAAAGGGCTTCAGCAGCGCATGGACGCTCTTGCCGAAGCCGGTATCGCGGTTCACGCCGATGCTGGTGGCAACGGCGCCGGGATGGAGCGAATTCACCGTGGCGGACGTGCCGGCGAGCCTCTTGGCAAGCGCTCTCGCGAACAGGATATTCGCCAGCTTGGATTGCGCGTAACCGCTTGCGACATTAAATCCCTTGGAGAAATGCGGATCCTCGAACCTGATTCGCCCAGCCTTATAAGCGCCGGAAGCTACGACGACAATCCGCCCTTGTTCGGATTGCTTAATCCGATCCAGCAACAGCATCGTCAGCAGATAGTGGCCCAAATGGTTGATGCCGATCATGGATTCGAAGCCGTCCTCGGTCAGCTCCCTCTTCAGGCTGACGACGCCGGCGTTGTTCACCAGCACGTCCAGCGCTTCGCCGCGCGCGTTAAACTCGGCCGCGAATCCGCGAATGTCGGCGAGCGAGCCCAAATCGCATACCATCAGCTCCGCGCTCCCGCTTCCCGCGTTCTCCAGCACCTTGGCCAGCGCTTGCTTGCCTCTCGCCTCGCTTCGGCAAACCATCACCACATGCATGCCCGCCCGGGCAAGCCCGATGCTCGTTGCCAGTCCCATTCCCGAATTCGCTCCGGTTACCATTGCTATTGTGCGCATCATGCCGGCACCCCGATTCTATCGAATTGTTACTCTCCATCAATTGTACCGCCATTGATTCACGGGCTGCAAGAATTTCCCTTTACTATCGAAAGTATACTTGATATGATATCGATAGAACCCAATTTGGAGGTGCTTGTATGTTTAAACCCGGAGTCACGGTATGGTACAGCGTCAAAAGCTTGGAGCAAACGATCGCGTTTTACAAGGAAAAGCTTGGCTTCGAAGTCAATTTCCACGATCCGGACAGCGGCATGGCGATGGTGAACACGAACACGCAGGATTGTATTATCGGCTTCTCCGAAGCGGAGGAGGTCGTGCCTTCCACCTCTTCGACGGTATTCGAGGTGTACGACATCGAGCTGACGAGAACGACGCTGGAGCAGAGGGGCGTCCGGTTCGTCGGGGAAACCGAGACGGTGCCCGGCATGACCAAGCTGGCCACGTTCCTCGACCCGGACGGCCATAATTTCATGTTATCCGAGGTGCTGGAAGCATCATAGAAACGGAGCAACGCATACTTGGCCTCGCGCAAGAGCTTTCGGGTCAATGGACCATTCCTCTGCTCCTTGAGCTCGAAAGTTGCCGAGGCCGTTTCACCCCCTTGCAGAACCGGCTGCAGATTACGCCGGCCAGGCTCAGCGACAATCTGAAACGAATGGAAGAGCAAGGCCTTCTTCGTCACTTGTCGCCGCTCGAACGGCGCCATCCCGCCTTGCCGGAATATTTGCTTACCGAGAAAGGCTTGCTTCTGCGCGAGGCCGCGCGCGCGGTGCAAGCAGCCGAAGGCGATCTGGGCTATGGGCGGTTGTCGGCCAAAGCGTGGAATATCCCGCTGCTGCTGGCTCTCCATTACGAGCACGCGAGGTTCCAGGACATCCGTTTCGCCATGGGCCAAGTGACGCCGCGCATGTTGTCCGCGAGGCTGGACGAGATGCATGGGATCGGCGCGGTGGACAAATCGATCGTGGCAGCGCCGCGCCCATCCTTCCTCTATTTGCTGCAGCAAGACGCGCGGCCGCCGGTCAAGCGGATGGCCGTCGATTTGGCATCGTTATTGTAGCGAGCAAGACGAACGTCTAAGTGAAAGTATGCCGAAAACATCTGCTTTCCTGTATTTCAAAAAAGCCGTCCCTTCCCGCTCGTAAGCGGTAAGGACGGCTTTACGCGTATTATAAGCCTGCCATTCTGTCTCGAAACGATTG
>JAQSXN010000176.1 GCA_029256665.1 Paenibacillus sp. | reverse complement strand
AAGCTGTAGATCATGTCGGCCACGTCGCCCCTCGTAAGCTTGCGGTCGGGCTCGAGAAGACCTTTGTTATTCGGCGCCAGATAGGATCCGGTATAGGTGACGTCTTCCCCTTTCACCGGCCAACCCTCTTCCGGCTCTACGGGCTGCTGAGGTTGATTCGGTTGCGGCGGCCCGCTGCCGTTGCCTGGTTGACTAGGTTCGCCGGGCGAGGACGGGATGATCTCCAGGCCTGCCGCGGCGGAACGAAGCGCATAGAGGGCATTGCCGATGTCGATGTTGCGCGGCGACGTTAAAGCCAGTACTTCTCCCGCGTCCGCTAGACTATCGGCATACGGTTGCCATGTTTGGCTTGTGTAGCTCGACGCGCTTCTGTTAAGCGCGAGCTCCGCATCGTACAGCCGTTGCAAATCGCCTTCATCCACCGAAGCTTCGCCTTCCAGCTGAACCAGGTTTTCGACTTCTCCTTCAACCCGGTCTTTGCCCGCATGGAACAATTCGGTTGCTACGTTATAGAACGAATTGTCCGCGGTAATGACGCCGTAATCGCCAAGCGTTACGGTGATGCCCCGATTAAAGTCCCTCAGGATATTGTTCTGCACGAGCAGGTTGGTCGCATCGCCGCTATAGCCGTCCGCGATCAAGTCCGAGCTTTTGAGCCCCGACCAGAACACGATGCCGGATTCTTGCGGCGCCTCCGACAAATTGTTAGGCACGGCGCTTGGCACGCCGGTGAGCGCATTGTTGCGAATTTCGATATTGTTCGCGCCTACCGCATAATACCTTCCCTCGGATCCGTAGCGCTGCGTATTAAGCAGAATGCCTCCCGTACGGGTCTTCGGCGACACGCCGACGAACTCGTTGTCGCGGATCGCGACGTGCATGGCGGTGACCAGAGCCGCCGATTGCTTGATCAACGCGGTCCAGACAAACGCGCCTTCCGTATCGACAGTGTCGTTGTTCGCGACCACCGTGTCGACCGCGTTGCCGAAGATGTAGATGCCTTTGCTCGTATTTTCCGCAAAGTTGTCGTAGATGGTTACATTGTCGTTGGGCGAAATGAGCGCAAACACGCTGTCGCCGTCCGGAACGACATCCCAGCTGCCTTTGATCGTGATGACATTGCCGTCGATGCTTTCCACCTCGCGCCATTGTCCCATTCCCCGGCCGTCCGTAATTTGCACGCCCATCGTGTTGTACATAACGGAGTAGTCCCGGTGCGGCACAAGCGGCGCCGTCGTCAACGTGTTCTCGGTCGCGTTAATGACGTAACCGGTGTTGAAGTTGCCTCCCGGACTGTCTACCGCATAACTCTCGCCGTCGTTATAGTCGCTACCCACGTCGTACACCTGATTGCCTTCCATGTGCACGTTGGCGCGGGCGAACAGACCGTGCGAATCCTTTAGCAATCCCGCCTCCCAACCTCGGCCGTGCACCACGTTGGCGTTCATGAACGAGTAGTTGGCAACGGTCTGCAAGTACCCTTCGTGCGCATAGTCCAGCTTGTTATTATAATACGTCGTGTATTCGTTGAGGTAAGCATGCGTGATGCCGGCGGACCAGCCGCTCAGCTCGGAGTCGCGAACGATAAACCGTTCTTTGCCGATAATGACGACGGCCAGCCCCCGCATGCCCGCGTAAGGATCCGGATTCGCCTGTCCGTAGCCGGTATCCAGCGTATAATCCATCTTGATGTTGTCGATAAACATCTCGCTGGCGGTGCGCAAGGCCATATTGCCGGCCGCTTCGCCCCAAGGTTGCCCCCATGCAAAAAACATATCCGGGCGCTTGGCGTCATCGGAAAGTCCAACCGTAAAGCCGGATACGCCGTAACGGCCTTCCACGGCTCCGTCGCCCTCGGATTCGAACATATTGACTCCCGCTCCCGTATAGACGAGATGCGTCGAATCTCTGTCTTCGCCAAGCAGCACGATGTCCGCATACATCGGAACCCGGCTCAGCTCGTACGTGCCGGACGGGAAATAGACGATTCCGCCGCCGGAAGCCTTAGCTGCCTCGATCGCGTCCGTTACGGATGCGGTATCGTCCGCGCCGTCTCCCGGAGCCGCTCCGAAGTCGGTTACGTCGTAACGATTGTCCCAATCGAACAAGTCGGCCCATGCGACGCCGAGTCCCAGCGGATCCCGTCCGACCTCCACCACGTCCAGCGTTTGTCCGCTGGCCAGCGGCGCCCAGCTCGCGCCGTCATTGTTGCTCACCTCTACGTTATAGGTGCCGATCGGCGCCTTGACGGTAAAGCGCAAAGAATATGGCGAATACTGCTCGATCTTCTGCTCGACCGCACCGGAGGCGGCGTTAACGAGACGCAAGCGCGTCGCCGAGTCCATTCCGAACTGCTCGGTCATCAAGCTGCGTCCGGATAAATCGATCGTCTGCCCTTCCCACGCTTCATATTCGGAGATGAACAGCGGACGCGCGGCGTTCAGCAATGTAGGCGCGCTCCAGCCGTTTCCGTTGTTGACCCAGACAACGTATGCGCCTGCGGGCAGTTGTTCCGGAAACTCGGCTACGAGGAAATAGCCGTCGCGCTGATCGTATTGCTTGATCGCAGCAGGCGTTCCGTCTGCCGGCGGCGTTGCCGGCAATGTGGAGCCGCCGTTATAAGCCTTCATCACGACCTGAATATCGTCCGGATCGTCGGCTTTCAACCCGTAGCCGTTGATGGAGATCAGCTCGCCGGGCTTCACCGCATCCGATAGCTTGTAGACGACCGGCGGAAGCTCCCAGGCCTCGCCGCCAATCTTAAGCGCAACATCTTGAGTCGCTTGCGCCAACTGATCCTCGTCGTCCGCCGCGAACGAAGCCGTGACGGTGAAGCTGCCCAAATAATCGGGCGTGAAGCTCAGCGTCGCCACTCCGGCATCATCTGTTACGGCCGTGCCTAACGCGGCGGGAATATAATCGCCGACCGTTCGGCCGGACAAGTTGAACGCGATCGTTTTGCCGCTCACGGGCGAGCCATCGGCTGTTAACGTCGCTTTGAGCTCGACAGGGGATCCCGATCCTGCCACCGCATAAGTCTCGGAGTCAAATTGCAGGGCCGTGGCTTGGTAGGATGGCACATCGACGGACACGACGCTGTCGCCGGGCAACGAATACCTTTGGCCATCCTTAACCCGAAGTCTATAGTAGTACGCGCTGCCGGTTCCCAGATCGGAATCGACATAGGTGCCGGCAGAGGCGTCCGTCGTGCCAACCTGAACGAAAGGACCATCTGCCTGCGCGGAACGTTCGATGACCGCGATCGAACCCGCATCCCCGCCGCTCCAGCTCAGCTTGGCGGAACGAGGCGATTGGTACTCGCCGGTCAGCCCCGCGAGATCGTAATCCGCCGGTTCGTCGAAGAAAAACGCCTGCGGACCGAAGGTCATGTCGCTGTCCGCCTTGGTTACCTTCAATGTAAAGCTGCCTTTGACGAAGTAGGTCAAGTAAGCGCCGCCGTCAAACGTATTCGGCGTAATCGAGTGGTTCGGAAGCATGGCGTTGCCGCTGTTGTCCAGGAAGACGAGCTCCACCGGATTTTGCGGAACGGCATTGCTGTAGATCGTAAATTGATGCCAATTCTCGTCATCCAGCACGAAGCTGAATTGTCCCGGAGAACCGCCGGCTCCATAGGTATCATGTTTGGCTGGCGACCCGGCGCCGGCCGGAAGACTTAAGCTGGCTTCATCGCTCGTCGAGCTTCTGGCCCACAAGCCGCCGTTGACATTGTACGTGAATTGGTCCAGATAGTCCGGTTCCGACACGTAATCATGGATTGTAGGATCCATGAACAGCCACGTCCCCCAAGCCGGATTATCGCCCGGAACGGCGCCCGGATAGTTGTACCCCAGCAGAATGTGCCCATCCTGTCCGTAATTTCCGATCCAATCCCCTTTGGTCGACTTGTCGACGCCGACTAGCGACGCCTTGGCCTCCGTGACGGGATCAACGGGATCGACAGGATCGATAGGATCGAAGAACATCCCCGACGGCCCTTCGCTCCAAGAGCCCATCACCTCGAAGACGAAGCTCCCTTTTACCTTGAACGTGATGTATGCGCCTTGATCCCCCAGGCTATTCGCCCCTTCAGGCAAGCCCGGCGCATCGACCAGCGGAGGGTTATGCGATTTCATTCCGCGGAATGTATTCACGAGAACATTGCCGTCCAAATCCTTAATCGTGTAATACTTATGGTTCATGTCCCCCGCAAAATAAACGGAAAACAAATGCTCCTCGTCATCCTCGAGCGTGAAGGCGAATTGCCGGATGTCCCCGTCGGTTCCCGGCGTCCCTCTTGAAATAAAGGCGTTCGTCTTGGCAAGCGCGCTGCCGGTCGGCGGATCCAGTACGGCACCGTTGCTGCTGACGTCATCCGATTTGACCCATGCGCGGGCGCCTGACGTTACGGAATAGAGGCTGCCGCCTTGTTCTTGTACATAAGCTGGCTTGACGACTACATCGCTCTCGTACAAAGCGATTTCCTTGCCCGACTCCCCATGATTCTCGAGCGGATCGGCATCTCTGCCCCCGTAACCGAACAATACGTACCCGTCGCGTCCGTATACGCCGTTCCACGCGCCGCGGGTCGCAAGATCGTAAGCGCTTACGACGGCGCCCCAGCTTGCTGCGGCTTCGGCCGTCTTCGCTGCGGGCAACGGGGCGAAGGTCATCAAGAAGGTCATTGCCGCGATCATGCCTGCGGTCCATCGTTTAAGCCTTGTCTGCTTCACTTTTGTTCCTCCCTTTTGAATTCGTAAATTGATTGATTGATTTACGCCTAAAGTATAGCCCTCGCAAGCCTGCGGGAAATAGTGAATATTCGGAGGAGCTATGGAGATATCCGGATAATATTGCGCTTGCGCGGCAAAAAAACCGCCTCCAATCTTGCAGGAAGCAGTCTGTTCGCCTTGTTATCCTTTTTTCGTTAGTTGCCCCGGCTCATTGCCGTTTCTCCGGTTCTGACAAGTTCAAGTATGCCGTAAGGAGCGAGAAGTTGGATGAACGCATGATTTTTGTCGGCATCCCCGACGATTTGGATGATCAGCGAGTCCGATCCCACGTCCACGACCGAACAACGGAACGCTTCGGCCATGCCCATGACCTCGGACCGCTTGGCGGGATCCACGCGAATTCGGACAAGCATCAGCTCTCTTGCGATCATGGGTCGTCCGCTAAGCAATTCGACTTGGACGACGTCGATCAGTTTATGAAGCTGCTTGCACAGCTGTTCGTGCGCGCGCTCGTCGCCCATGATGACGAGAATCATGCGGGACAACCCCTCATGCTCCGACGTCCCCACCGAGATGCTGTCGATGTTGAAGCCTCTTCGGCCGAACAACCCGCATACGCGCTGGAGAACGCCTGGTTGATCGCGAACCAGAATGCCGATCGTATGTCTGCCTTCCATATTAGTCCCCTCCCAGTATCATATCGCTCAGCGCCTTCCCTTGCGGGACCATGGGATATACGAGCTCGTTCTCGTCGACGACGAAATCGACCAGAGCCGGGCCGTCATGGAGCAGCGCTTCGCTCCAAGCGCTCCTGGCCTCCGAAGGATTGCCGGCTCGCCATGCTCTAATGCCGTACGCCTCCGCCAGTTTGACGAAATCCGGGCTTCCGGACAAATCGATATGGCTGTAGCGCCCATCGTAAACGAGCTCCTGCCATTGCTTGATCATGCCCAGCGTTCCGTTATTGATGACGACCACCTTCACGGGGATGCGGTGAATCGAGCAGATCGCGAGTTCTTGCGCGCACATTTGCATCCCGCCGTCTCCGTTGACGGAGATGACGATTCGCCCCGGATTGCCTACTTGCGCGCCGATGGCGGAGGGAAAACCGAATCCCATCGTGCCCAGCCCTCCGGAAGTAATCAGCGAACGAGGGTTGCGGAAGCCATAGAACTGCGCCGCCCACATTTGATGCTGGCCGACATCCGTCGTTACGATCGCATCGCCCTTCGTCGTCTCGTCCAACAATTCCATGACAAACTGAGGTTTGAGTTTCTCGTCAGATGCGCTGTAACGAAGCGGATGCGACAGCTTCATGCCGGCCAAGCTACCGTTCCAATTCTCCCTGATCGGCATGCCGGTTTCCAGACGGGACAGCAAATGACCCAATGCCTGTTTGGCGTCGCCAACAACCGAAATCGCGGTGTCGACCAGCTTCCCGATCTCCGCCTCGTCGATATCGATATGAGCGATTCGCGCGCGAGGCGCGAATCCGTCCAAACGCATCGTGACCCGGTCATCGAACCGCGCTCCGACCGAAAGCAGGAAGTCGCACTGCAAGATCGCCTGATTGGCGGCATAGGTTCCGTGCATGCCCGGCATGCCGAGCCAAAGCGGATGCGCGCTCGGGAACCCGCCAAGACCGAGCAGCGTCGTCGTAACCGGGATGGATAGGCGCTCGGCCAGCTCCATCAATTCGCTTGAGGCATCCGACTGTATGACCCCGTTGCCCGCCAATATAAGCGGCCTTTCGGCCTTCAGCAGCGCGTCCTTCAACAGCCGTATGGATTCCATATCTATCGGGGGACTTGGTTCGTACCCCGGAATCCGCGCGAGCTCGGGAAACGCGAACGTCGCCATCTCCGCCGAAACATCCTTCGGAATGTCGACCAGAACCGGCCCTCGGCGCCCCGTGCCCGCAATATAAAAGGCCTCGCGCAAGGTCTTCGCCAAATCTTCTACCCGTCGGACAAAAAAGCTGTGTTTCGTAATGGGCTGCGTAATCCCGACGATATCCGCTTCTTGGAAGGAGTCCGTGCCGATCAACGTGGTCGCGACGTTGCCCGTAATGACAACCAACGGCACGGAATCCATGTAAGCCGTCGCGATGCCCGTCACCAAGTTCGTTGCGCCGGGTCCTGAGGTCGCGAGACAGACGCCGATCTTGCCCGTAGACCTGGCGTACCCGTCCGCGGCGTGGATCGCACCTTGCTCATGGCGAGCGAGAAGATGGTTAAAATCCGGGTTTCCGTGCATGGCATCGTAAATGTAAAGGACGGCTCCGCCCGGATAGCCGAATACGCATTCGACCCCTTCGAGCAGCAGCGTCCGCAGAAGAATCTCCGAGCCCGTAATCCGATCCGGCTTCAGTAGCCGGTCGCGGGAAAATTTCCTTGGTTGAATGTGGTCCATCATATCCTCCTCATGAAACTTGTTCATCGCTTCTAATTAAAGGATAATCTCCGGAGGTCGAGGCGCGTACTACCCAATGGGTGAAAATAATAGTATACTCATGGCTAATATCTCGGTAATCGGGCGGTGATTGCATGCAAAACGACGAGTATACGGACGGCTCCATCGGCCGAATGATGGAAGAGTGGGACGAGGCCGGTTTTGTCGGCCGTTCCTTCGAGCTTCGCTTCTTTGACGAATACGCGGCCCGGCTCTCCGAGAAGACCGAAAGAATTCTGAACGTGCACGGTACCGGCGGCATGGGCAA
>JAQSXN010000175.1 GCA_029256665.1 Paenibacillus sp. | reverse complement strand
ACCCGAACAAGCAAGAAACTTGCCGAAGCGCCCCATCTTATAGACCAAGTGCTTGCCGCATTTTTCGCATATCTCGTCGGATACCTCGTCCTGGATCTCGATTTCCTTCATTTCTTCTTCGGCGACTTCAAGCCGTTTCTCGAAGGATTCGTAGAAATTGGCGAGCACCTTGACCCAATCCTCGTTCCCTTCTTCCACATGGTCGAGGTTGCCTTCCATATTGGCCGTGAACTCGGCATCGAGAATTTCCGGGAAAAACTCTTCCATTAATTGAATGACGAGTTCGCCTAACTCGGTAGGCATAAACTTCTTCTCTTCCATGGCGACGTAACCGCGCTTCTGGATCGTCTCCAGCGTGGGAGCGTACGTGCTTGGCCGGCCGATGCCGAGCTCCTCCAGCGTCTTGACGAGACGGGCTTCCGTATACCGCGGAGGAGGCTGCGTGAAGTGCTGTTTGGGCTCCACCGATTCCGTGTCCACTCTGTCTCCCGCCACAAGCGGCGGCAGGAATTTATGCTCTTCCTCGGTGCCGTCGTCATTGCCTTCGACATACACCTTCATGAAGCCGGGAAACTTGATCTTTGAACCGGAGGCGCGGAATACCGTATCGCCCGCACCGAGATCCACAGTCATCGTGTCAAGTACGGCAGAAGACATCTGGCTGGAGGCGAACCGTTCCCAGACGAGCTTATATAATCGAAATTGATCGCGAGAGAGGAACGACTTGACTGATTCCGGGTCGCGATAAATCGACGTTGGACGGATGGCTTCGTGCGCGTCTTGCGCGTTGCTGTTTTTCTTCGTGTATACGCGGGGCTGCTCAGGCACGTAGTCCGGTCCGTATTTCTCCGTGATATACGTTTTCGCTTCTTCTTGCGCGACCGGAGAGATGCGGGTCGAATCCGTTCTCATGTAGGTGATGAGACCGACGGTTCCTTCTTTGCCAAGCTCGACGCCCTGGTACAATTGTTGGGCCACGGACATCGTCTTGGACGCCCGGAAGCCGAGTTTACGGGCCGCTTCCTGTTGCAGCGAGCTTGTTATGAACGGAGGCGCCGGATTGCGCAGCCGCTCCTTCTCCTTTACTTCCTGGACCGTAAAGGATTCGCCCTTCATCGCCGCAAGCACTTCTTCGACGTCCGCTTCTTTGCCAAGCTCGCGTTTCTCGCCGTTTATGGAATAATATTTCGCTTCCAGCGCGACTCCCTTTTGCTTGAGCTTCGCCGTAATCGACCAATATTCCTCGGGTACGAAGGCATCGATTTCATTGTCGCGATCGATGATGAGCTTAACCGCAACCGATTGAACGCGGCCTGCGGACAACCCTTTCTTCACCTTCTTCCACAGAAGAGGGCTGATCTTGTAGCCGACCAGACGGTCCAAAATGCGGCGGGCCTGTTGGGCGTTGACGAGATCCATATTGATTTTGCGGGGATGCTTAAAGGCATCCTTGACCGCTTGTTTCGTGATTTCATTAAAGACGACCCTGCAGGTATCGCCTTCGTTCAGTTCCAGATAATGCGCCAAATGCCAGGCAATCGCTTCCCCTTCGCGATCGGGGTCAGCCGCCAGATAGACGTTTTTTACTTTTTTGCTGGCGTCCTTCAATTCTTTCAGCACGCTGCCTTTGCCGCGAATCGTTATATATTTGGGATTAAAATCGTTTTCGACTTCAACGCCAATTTGGCTCTTGGGCAAATCGCGGATATGGCCCATGGAGGCTTTCACAATAAACTTGCTTCCCAAATATTTGCCGATCGTCTTGGCTTTGGCGGGGGATTCTACGATAACTAATGAATCGGCCATGCGAGGTGCCTCCTCTCTATTCGACAAGTTACAAGATCATATATATGGAACCGGGCTGAAGTCCGATTTTCCGTTTTATACATAAATTTAGCAGAAGTGCGTTCAAATGTCCAAACGGAATACCCGACAACGCATGCAGTTCGTCGATCGACATCGGCCGATCCCTCAGCAACGCAAGCAGCTTTCCCTCTTCGGGCTTTAGCGGCTCTTGCGTCTGCTCGGCCGTTCCATCGCCAGCGGACTTTGTCCGGCTCCAAGGCTTCGCCGCCTCTTTCAGCCACAGAAGCTGTTCGAATATATCGTCGATATTCGTCAAGATTCGAGCCCGCTCCCCTCGTATAAGCGCATGGGGTCCATCGCTCTTGGGAGAAGAAATCGGTCCGGGCACCGCGAACAACTCGCGATTCTCCTGGCATGCGAACTTGGCGGTAATCATCGATCCGCTTTTCCGTGCGCCTTCCACGACGATTGTCGCGCAGGCTAATCCGGCAATGATCCGGTTGCGCTGGTGGAATTGGCCCGGGTGGAGCTTGGTTCCGATCGGCGTCTCGGACAACAGCAGGCCCTTATCGCCCACGCTGCGGTACAAAGACAAGTTTTGCGGGGGATAACAAGTGTCGATCGGCGTAGGCAGCACCGCTATCGTGCCGCCAGCGCCGCCGAGAGCCGCTTCATGAGCCCGACTGTCAATCCCTCTAGCCAATCCGCTTACGCCGGTTATACCTGCATCTGAGAGCTCCTGAGCAAGCTTGGCGGTCATCTCCCTGCCGTAAGCGGTCGGCAGTCTCGTACCTACTATGGCGACGATCGGCCGATCCAGCAATTCCAGACGCCCCTTAGCATACAACACCCATGGCGGCTGCGCAATCTGTTCAAGAACCGCGGGATACGGGCTGCCGTACCGAGTGATCGGGACGCCCCCCTCTTCGCTGCATTTAATAGAGGCTTCTTCGAGGTTCATTTGCCTTAACGACAGCGCGAATTTCTCGGCTTGTTCCATGCGGACGCCAATCGAGGTCCATGTTTCCATGCTGCCGAGATCCTTCATCCACAGCCGTTGCTTGACCGCCTTGTCGATGGTATGCCAACCAATGCCGGGAATGTCGTATAGCGCCATGACCAAATTCCGTTTTGCGTTCCTGCAGTCGTCCATTAACCCAACCCTCTCATCGTCAGGGCAGGTATGCATTCTTATCTATTTTGCTTCACATGGAGGAAGAATGCAAGTCGCCCCTTATTTTGTCGCTTTTCTCGGCTTATCCGATAAACAAAAAAAGCAACCGATCCACCCCAAAGAAGGGTTGAAAGGTTGCTTACCTTACATGCGTTATGGCATTACTTGCGCGTAATGCATTTCTCCAGCAGGCCTTGCTCTTCCAGCACGCTAACAAGCGTGGAGCCCATGTCGGAAGGCGTAGGGGCGACCTTGATGCCGCAAGCTTCGAGCGTTGCGATCTTCTCTGCCGCCGTGCCTTTGCCGCCGGAAATAATGGCGCCTGCATGTCCCATACGTTTGCCTGGAGGCGCCGTTGCGCCGCCGATGAAGCCGACAACCGGCTTCTTCATGTTCGCTTTGATCCACTCGGCCGCTTCTTCCTCGGCCGTGCCGCCGATCTCGCCGATCATGATGACCGCATACGTGTCAGGGTCGTCGTTGAACCGGCTCAAAATATCGATGAACTCGGAACCTTTCACGGGGTCGCCGCCGATGCCGACCGCGGACGATTGGCCGATGCCGCGAGTCGTAAGTTGATGAACCGCTTCGTACGTCAGCGTTCCGGAGCGAGAAACGACGCCTACATGGCCCACGGTGTGGATGTAGCCAGGCATGATGCCGATTTTACATTCGCCAGGCGTGATTACGCCTGGGCAGTTTGGTCCGATCAGTACGGTTTTGCTGCCTTCCATGTAACGCTTCACGTTAACCATGTCGAGCACAGGGATGCCTTCCGTGATGCAGATGACGAGATCCAGCTCGGCATCGACGGCTTCCATGATGGAGTCTGCCGCGAATGCCGGCGGTACGTAAATAACGGATGCCGTAGCGCCTGTCGCTTGCTTGGCTTCAATAACCGTATTAAATACCGGAAGAGTGGCTACCGAGCCGTTTTCCAGCGTGATGTCGACCGTCGTGCCGCCTTTGCCGGGCGTTACGCCGCCAACCATTTGCGTGCCGTAGTCGAGCGCTCCCTTCGCGTGGAACATGCCCGTTTTGCCCGTGATGCCTTGAGTGATGACCTTTGTGTCCTTATTGACCAAAATACTCAACCTAACTCACATCCCCTGATTGAATTCAAATTTCTTACCCGAGGTTGTTCAAAAAGTCCGCTTCCCATCAATCTTCTCGGTACTGATAACCGAACTTTTTGAACGCGTATATTATTGTTATTTTCAGCCGCCGATCGCGGCATTATTTCACTAGTGCAACAATCTTCTGAGCGCCGTCGGACATGGAATCGGCAGCCACGATATTCAGGCCGGATTCGTTCAGCAGCTTCTTGCCGAGCTCGACGTTCGTGCCTTCCAGACGCACGACTAGCGGACGGTCCAGGCCAAGCTCTCTCGCAGCGGCGATAACGCCTTCCGCGATAACGTCGCACTTCATGATGCCGCCGAAAATATTGACGAAGATGCCTTTGACTTTCTCGTCGGACAGGATGATCTTGAACGCTTCGGTTACTTTCTCTTTCGTCGCGCCGCCCCCTACGTCCAGGAAGTTGGCAGGGTCGCCGCCGTAGTACTTGATAATGTCCATGGTAGCCATCGCAAGTCCTGCGCCGTTAACCATACATCCGATGTTGCCATCGAGCGCGATATAGCTCAGATCGTATTTGGACGCTTCGATTTCCTTCGCGTCTTCTTCTTCCAGGTCGCGAAGCTCGATAATGTCCTTCTGGCGGTACAAAGCATTGGAGTCGAAGTTCAGCTTCGCGTCAAGCGCCATCACGTTGCCGTCGCCGGTTACGACGAGCGGGTTGATTTCGGCGATGGAGCAGTCCTTCTCTACAAATGCCGTGTACAGAGCCAGCATGAACTTAACCGCTTTGTTCACCAGCTCCGAAGGAATGTTGATCGCGTAAGCGAGCTTGCGCGCTTGGAATGGCTGCATGCCGACAGCCGGATCGATCACTTCTTTGAAGATTTTCTCCGGGGAATGCTCGGCCACTTCCTCGATCTCCGTGCCGCCCTCTTCGGATGCCATCATCGTCACGCGGCCCGTGCCTCGGTCAAGTACGACGCCGATATAATATTCCTTCTTGATGTCGCAGCCTTGCTCGATCAGAAGGCGTTTTACTTCTTTGCCCTCAGGGCCTGTCTGATGCGTAACGAGCACCTTGCCCAAAATTTCGCTGGCGTACGCGCGAACCTCGTCCAGGTTTTTCGCGACTTTGACGCCGCCCGCTTTGCCGCGTCCGCCCGCGTGAATTTGCGCTTTCACGACGACGACCGGCGTTCCTAGCGATTCTGCCGCAGCAACGGCTTCATCGACGGAGAATGCCACTTTACCCTCAGGTACGACGACTCCGTATTGTTTCAACACCGCTTTGCCTTGATACTCATGGATATTCATTGTTGAAATCCTCCATTTCACAGACTAGAGATCTGTCCTATGTACACAAACCTTTTTCATTGTAGCATCTTTCTTTGCCCAAAGCGCAAGCTTTTTTGATATGGATATCATCTCAAAATGAGATTAAACCTGACCACGCCTCATAGTATCACCTATTGCATCGGATTTAATCGCGCGCTCCCTTCCATTGACACCTTGCATCATAGAAGCTACTATGGTAGATAACCAAACAAAGTTTCAAGAATATAATACGATCGCCAATGTAGGGAAGCACCCCCATTCGCAGGCATGTAACAATAGCCTATGGGAGGTGCTTTTTTGTGTTTACGATGATTCAAAGCTCAAGCGTGTTCGGCGTAGAAGGCAGAGGGATTTCGGTCGAGGTCGACATCTGCAACGGATTGCCCCAGGTAAGCATCGTCGGATTGCCGGATCCCGCCGTGCGGGAATCCGTAGAACGGGTGCGCGCCGCCGTCAAGAATAGCGGCTTCCAGTTCCCCATGGAACGGATAACCGTCAATCTGGCTCCAGCCGATCTGCGCAAGGAAGGAACGGCCTTCGATCTTGCCATCGCGGCCGGCATATTGACCGCGAGCGGTCAGCTCGACAGCTCGCCGTTCGTAGGTACGCTTCTGATCGGCGAGCTGTCGCTTAACGGCGCCGTCCGTCCGGTGACGGGCGTGCTGGCCATGCTGGAAGAAGCGCGAAGATCCGGCATCCGCCGCGTTCTGCTTCCCTTGCCCAACCGCGCCGAAGCGGAATGGATTACCGGAATGGAACTGTTCGCGATTACTCATCTTAACGAATTGAAGGACTCGTCCCATGCCGATTCGGCATGGGAGCGGTTGAGGCAAGCCGGTTTCGCCGGCAGAGAATATGGCAGGAGCGGCGAAGATGATGCGGGGGGAATGCGAGGGCCGGAGACGTCCGGCGAAGAAGATTACGCGGATATCGTAGGCCAGCAGCAAGGAAAACGAGCCATGCTGCTGGCAGCGGCTGGTAAACATAATCTGCTCCTTTGCGGACCTCCCGGTACGGGAAAAACGATGATGATCCGGAGGCTGCCGGGTATCTTGCCTCCGCTCGACGAGCAGGAAGCGCTGGAGGTGACCAAAATCTATAGCGTGGCCGGCAAGCTCTTGGAGGATGCCCATGGCTTAATGACCTTGCCGCCATTTCGCGCTCCTCATCATAGCATCTCGACTGGGGGATTAATCGGCGGAGGATCCATGCCGAGACCCGGGGAAGCGACGCTTGCCCACCGAGACGTCCTATACCTGGACGAGCTTCCCGAATTTCCCCGATCCGTCCTGGAATTGCTCAGGCAGCCGCTGGAGGACAAAATCATCTCCATCGCGCGCGCGAGAGCAACGGTGCACTTTCCCGCCAACTTGTTGCTCGCGGCCTCCTACAATCCGTGTCCCTGCGGCTACTACGGCCACGATAGCGGAGACAAGCGCTGCGTATGCACGGCCGCGGCCATTGCCCGGTACCAAGCCAAGTTGTCCGGTCCTTTGCTGGACCGAATCGATTTGCAATTGGATATACCGAGGCCGGCAACGTTAGACCGCGCCGGGCAGAGCAGCGGAATGACGACGACTGCGGAACTGCGGGCCCGCGTGCTTGCAGCCAGAGCCCGGCAGCGCGAACGCAATGCCGCGTTCGGCGCGGTATGCAACAACGAGCTTTCGGGAAGGAGTCTCCGGCAAGCCGCCAAGCTGAGGCCGTCCGCGGCACGGCTGCTGGAGCACGCGTTTCAAGCGCTTGGCATCAGCATGAGGGCGTATGACCGGCTGCTCAAACTGGCGCGGACGATTGCGGATGTGGAAGGCTCGATCGGCGTGGAAGACGAACATGTGGCGGAGGCGATTCAGTATCGGCGTTTGGATGTCCAGAACGGCTGATGCCGCGGCGCCGGTTTAGCTGTCAGAGCGAAAATTAAGCGGCTAGAAAGCCGCCTCGTACTGGCGGTATGACTCGATCTGACCGGAGCGCCCGATCGTAATCGCAACAACGTCGAACCGGAGACGGCATTGTTGCAATTGATGTTGTCTTAGATAGGTCTGGGCGACGGATCTGATCT
>JAQSXN010000174.1 GCA_029256665.1 Paenibacillus sp. | reverse complement strand
TCGCGGCCTTGCAGCCATTCGAAATACGAGACGATCACGCCGCCGGCGTTCGCAAGAATATCGGGTATGATGATGGTGCCGTTGTCGGACAAGACGGCATCCGCTTCGCCCGTAATGGGAGCGTTGGCGCCCTCGACGATGATGCGGGCTTTGACCTCCGCCACGTTGTCCGCGCGAATCTGGTCCTCCAGCGCGGCAAGGAACAGGACGTCGACGTTCAGATACAGCACGTCCTCGCGCCCCATAACCTGAGCCTTTAATCCGACAGACGCAAGCATGTCTGGGGAAGCCGGCAGATCGCCTTTGTTCGCGGAGGCGAATTCGATCAGCGCGGGGATGTCGAGCCCTTCTTCGTTGTACAGCGTGACGCTGCGGTCGCTGACCGCGACGACACGATTGCGCAGCGAGGGGCAATTGTACGCTTCCAGAGCGGCGACCGATCCAACGTTGCCGAAGCCCTGCACGGCGATGGATAACGGTTTGCCCGCATGATCGCGAGCCGTTTTGGCAAATGTGTTGCCGCTGCCGGCTAACCAACTGCCATGTTCGTTCAAGTAATCGTGGAGCATGTAGCGGAAGGTGAAATAAACGCCCTTGCCCGTCGCTTCCCGCCGACCGAGCGAGCCGCCGCTGACGATGCTTTTGCCCGTGAAGCTTCCCAGATAGGGGGAACCGGGGTGGATGTTTTTGTATTCGGCCATCATCCAATCCATCTCTCGTTCGCCAGTGCCCATGTCGGGAGCGGGGATGTCCTTGTCGGGCCCGAGCACGTCGCTGAAGTATTGGACGTATTTTTTGCAGATGAGATATAGATCCTTATCGGAGAACGTGCGCGGATTGATGACGACGCCGCCTTTGCCGCCGCCGAAAGGAACTTCGTGCAACGCGTTTTTGAGCGTCATGAGCGCCGCCAGATTGGTGACTTCCTCTTCGTTGACCGTTTCGTGGAAACGGATGCCGCCTTTGTACGGACCCAGCGCGTCATTGTGCTGAATGCGGAAGGCGGGAATGCGGACGACGTTGCCGTCGCCGAGCGCGATGCGAAGAAAGGCCTTGTGAACCTTGTTCGGCGTGGACAGGATGGCTGCTAGAGACCGGAACGAACGTTCGCGGAGCTCGCCTTGCAATTGCGGTAGAAACGAAGAGTCATCCATTAAAGCGGTTAGAGATTGCTGTACGATTGCGCCGGTTTGACTAGCCATTGGTATTGTCCTCCTAGCAAGCGTATTAGTGTGAAGCGGTTGTTCAAAAGTTGCAGCGAACCCATTGTACCATATCTTGCCTCCTTCTTCGAAATGACCGATACTGTCTGTAAACGAAGAGCTGCGCGTCAGGAGGACGTTCCATTGACGAAACAACGGGTGTTTATATATGGCTCCTTGCTCCCCGGCCAGAGCAACCATTCCATTGCCGCCCCATATATCCGGGCAAGCGTCGACGGAGAAATACGCGGGCGTCTCGTCGACTGCGGCAACTACCCCGCCGCGATTAGAGATGAGGCGGCAAGCGAACGGACGATTCGCGGTCTGTGGATCACCGTCGATCCCGAAGGACTCGCGGCCATGGATGCGCTGGAGGAGTTCGCCGGAATCGAGGAGCCGAACGATTATGAGCGCGTATGGGCAACGGACGTGTCGGATGTATCGATATCCGGTTGGGTATACGTGCGGGAAGGAAGCCGCGGATGTCAGGCCGTGCCCGACCGTTATTGGCCGGATTACTACGCGCGCAAAACCGGGCGATAGCGGAAGCAACGGCTGTGGCGTATCTCGCAGCCCGCTGGAACAAGGCGGCAGATTACCGAGGAGAGGGGTTCTCTATTTGTTGCTGAAAACATCGATGGAGCATTAAATGAAACGAGGAGGCGTCTCCAAAGGTCGCGTGTTGACCCAATAGAAGCGCCTCCTCTTCTTGTGCTCATTGCTCGTCCTCCGGCTGTTCGGCAGAATATGCGACAAGCGCGATTGCTTTGCCGTTCTGTTCCGACAGACGGTTCTCCAGCCGCCGAATGGCTTCAAGCACATCTTCGTGCTGCCCAAGCTCGGCAACCTGATAGCGGTTATCCAAGCGCGATCACCTCCTTTACAACGAGACGGCGTTCTCCATACATCATCGGCGAAATCGGATGATACTATGCAGGCTAGGGCGGCGGGCGCAGCTCGACAATTGTCCTTTCCGCCGGGGTTTAGTACACTTATGCTGACTTGAAGGGAAGGACTGGTGGATTTATTGTTTCATTACATGAACTGGGTACGATCGCGTAGCAGCCGTTTTATCGGTATCAGAGTCGCGACGGTCCTGCTGCTGTTGCTGACGGGAATCGCGGCGTTGCCGGATATAGCCGCCGCCGCGGGCGCCGCGGCGCCGCTGCATGCGCATGGGGGAGAAGGCACCTCCGGCTATTGGATAAAAGAAACGGCTGTTTTCAGCCAAAGAGCCATATATTTCGCTATGCTGTTAGCAACGGCGGGGACGATGCTGACTTTTCTCGCCGTTCCGCCCGGAGATCGAGGGAATTCGCAGCGAAAGTGGATGGAGAAATGGTCGTCTCCGCTTTCAAAGGCTATGCTGCTCGCCATTCTAGTGCACGTCTTCGTGCAATCTAACCGGATCGCGAGCGGACTGGATAGCGGATTGTCGGGCTGGCTGCGCGTCTTTACGGAAACGTCTTCCGGCCAAGCATGGCTCGTCTTGATCGCGCTCGCGATCATCGGCCAAATGGCCATCCGGCTGCCCGACGTCTGGAAAGCGGCTTGGGCGCTGCTGCTGCTGGCGGCGGAGAGCTTCGTCGGGCATCCCGCGGGTGCGGACGAACTTACGCTTGCGGTAATGTCCGATTTCGTCCATTTGGCATGCTCCTCTATCTGGGTATCCGGCGTCATGCTGCTGCTCTTGTTCTGGAAGGCGGACCGCAAGGAAGCGGGACGTTTTGCGGAGACGTTCTCCGCGATGGCATGGCTTATGATCGTGATTCTGGCCATTACAGGCGCGGCGATGGCCTGGCTGCTGCTGCCCGACTGGACGGCGCTATGGCGCGGCAGCTGGGGAAGATGGCTGCTCGCCAAATCGGCATTGGTGCTCCTTGTCGTCGCGATCGGGTTCGCGCTGCGCCGCCGGGCGCGTCGCGGCGAGCTTCCGCGAAGCGCGCTCCTTAAGCTCGACGGACTGGCGATGGCTGCGATCATAATTGTTGCGGCCGTGTTTACGACGATCAGCCCGGCTCCGCCGAACGATCCCGTCAATTACCACCGAATGGGAAACGACTTGCATTTTACGCTCCGGATCGAGCCGAACGCTTCCGGTCCCAATGACGTCGAGCTGCAAATCTGGCTCCCCGAAGACAAGGGCGAGCCGGCTAACGTGGCTATGGAGCTCATTCCGGTCAAGGCGGCGGGCAAGGCGGTCCGTCTTGAGATGGCGAAGCGTCCGGCGGGTTCCGAAATCCCGTTCCCGGGGTATACCGAATATCGTTATGCCATTAAGGACGCGGAGCTAGAGGGGGCCGGAAACTGGACTGCCCGCATGAACGTGCAGTTAGCGGACGGAACGGAGCTTGTCCGAGAGGCGGACTTCAAGCTTGGCTATTAAACCATGGCAGAAAAGAGGGCTATCGCGGATGTCATACAAGTGGCTTAGAGGTCTGATATTATGGGCGCCGACCGCTGTCATCGGCCTGTGGGAATACGTTCGCCATACGTTTTTATTGCCGTACGTCTCCATGGATCTCGGCAACGTGCTTGCGCCGATTATCGTATTTATCGTTTCGTTGACCTTGCTTCGGCCGTTGTTCGGAAAGCTGGAGATGATGCAGGAGGCTCTGAAACGCGAGCAAGTCGGAAAGGCTGCGCTGGAGGAACGGGAGCAGCTCGCGAAGGAACTGCATGACGGGATCTCGCAATCTCTGTTTATGCTTTCCGTGAAGCTTGACCATCTGGACCGGGCGGAATCGAAAGAAGAGGCTGGCCGTACGATGGAAGGCATACGGGGCACGGTCCGCCATGTGTACGATAACGTCCGCCAATCCATCGCGAGCTTGCAGGAGCCGCCCGCGGCGGCGCGCGCGGATTGGCTGCAAAGCGCGCAGCAGCTGGCGGAAGAGCTGGAGAGCGCAAGCGGGACCATCGCGGCCGTCGAATGGGAAATCGCGGATTGCTGGTTCAGCCGCAAGGAGAAAGTCGAGCTGCTGGCGATCATGCGGGAAGCGTTGATGAACATCAGGAAGCATAGCGGCGCGTCCAAAGCGTATATTCGGGCAGACATCGTGCGAGAGAACGGACATTTCGCGGAATTCCGATGCGTCGTGGAGGATGACGGAGCGGGTTGCCGCGAAGAAGAGTTGACCGCAAAGGGCAAATACGGCGTCAAAATGATGAGAGAGAGAGCGGCTTCCATGGGCTGGACGCTGCGTTACGGGCACAGGGAACCAAGCGGCACGATCATCAACATCGAAGGAAGGTGCTCCTTGCATGAATAATCAACCCAAGCAAAAGCAGGTCGGCGTGCTCATCGTCGACGACCATCCGCACGGGCGGGAAGGGATGCGGGACATTCTGGCCGGGGATTCTTCCTTCCGGATCGCGGGAGAAGCGGCCAGCGGCGAAGAAGCGATCGCGAAGGCGTCGGATCTGCGGCCCGATCTCGTGCTGATGGATATCCGCATGCCGGGCATGGGCGGTCTGGAGGCGACGTACAGGCTCAAGCTGCTCCTTCCCTCGGCGAAGATCGTCATGGTCACGGTGTCCGACGACATCACGCATCTGTTCGAAGCGATCAAGCGGGGAGCGCAGGGCTATTTGCTCAAAAACGTCTCGCCTTCCTCTTGGCTGAGCTACTTGCGATCGGTCGCGATGGACGAGGCGCCGCTGTCCAAGGAGCTCGCGTTCCGGATGCTGCGGGAGTTCGCGGCAAGGGCCGAGACCGGGAACGGCGCGGACCGCAACAAACCGGTACCCGGCACGGGAGCCGGCTTGTCCTCGGCCGTCTTCGCGAACCAGTTGACCGCGAGGGAGAAGGAGGTTTTGGAGCAGGTGTCCACGGGCGCCTCTAATCGGGAAATCGCCTCCAAGCTGTGTCTTTCTGAGCATACGGTCAAAAATCATCTGAAGCATATTCTGCAGAAGCTGCATCTCGACAATCGCGTTCAACTGGCCCGTTACGCCATGGAAAACGGACTTCAAAGCAAGGAATAGCGCATCCGTCATTTTGGCCAAAAAAACGACGGCGTTCGGCAGGATTGCGCCCATGCGCGCAGAACTATTAAATGGTTAACATCGTTCAGCCCGCGGAGTCGGTCCGCCGCTGGAGTCTGACCGGGAAAATCGGAGGACCTGAGAATGTCGAATGCGCCGCAATACACGATTGGCCGCTCGCTCCGTCTGCGCAATGAATTGGAGGAGCTTCAGCGCTTAAACGAAGAGCTTGAAGAGGTGGGCAGGACGCTAGGCTGGGCGCCGCGTTCGGTTCTCGACCTGTCGCTTGCGTGCGAGGAGCTGGTGGTGAACATCGTCAACTATGGCTATCCGGTTGGCAGCGAGGGAATCATCGAGGTCGAGCTGAGGGCTTCGGAGGAAGAGGTGGAAATCGCCTTGGGCGACCATGGCAAGCCGTTCGATCCGCTCCGGACGGCCGATCCGCTCGACTTGCTCGAGATGGACGTCGAGGATCGTCCGATCGGCGGTCTCGGCATTTTTTTTGTCAAGCGGCTCATGGACGAGGTCGAGTATGAGTACGCGGGCGGCATGAATCGTCTGCGGCTGCGGAAGAAATGGTCGAAAGCATGAAGGAATCGGGAGGGGAAGACAGCATGAACATTCAAGTGGAACAACTTGGCGGAATTACGATCATACCGCTGGAGGGCAGGCTGGACGGCAATAACGCGGGTGCGGCGGAGGCCGTTTTTTTAGGTCAGCTTGCGGAGGGCAAGGGACAATTCATCTTCGATTTCGGAAATTTGCAGTACATCAGCAGCGCGGGATTGCGGGTTATTCTCGTGGCGGCCAAAAAGCTTCGCGCGTCAAAAGGCAGAATGATATGCGCGAGCCTGACGGAGCAGGTATACGACGTATTCGAAATGTCGGGTTTCACGAGCATTCTGGAAATCGCGGCGACGAGGGAAGAAGCGCAGGCGTTGCTGAAGGCGGGCGCGTAGGATGCCCTTGCGGACGCACGAGCTAGAAAGGCGGTACTCACCTTGTCAGTAATCTATTTGATTATCGGAGCGGCGGGAGCCTGCGCCGCGCTCTATGCGGTTGTTGCGAATCGGCGCTTGGCCGCCAAATTGCGCAACGCCGAGAGGCTGTTCGAGCTGAGCGCCGGTCTTCATGCTTCGCTTAACATGCCGGATCTGCTGAAGGCGGCCGAGGCGGCGGCGCGCGAGCTCGCGGGCGGGCGGGAAGCCGCGGTGTCCGTCGCCTACGGAGACGCGAACGAATATGGAACCGACCGGCCGGCCCAGGTCGCTATTCCGATCGAGAGAAGCGGAAAGCGGCTAGGGGTCATGCAAGTGGCCGGGGGCGGCGAACCTATCGCCCGAGAGAACGAGGAGCTGCTGGCGCGGTTCGCGAAGCCTCTGGCGCTCGCCATGGACAACGCGATCAGGTACGAAGCGTTAGAGGAGTCGGCAAGCGAGCTTGCTTCCGCGACGTCGATGAAGGAGCGTCTCGAGAGCGAGCTTCAGATCGCCGGCAGCATTCAGCTCAGCTTCTTGCCGACGACGATGCCGTCTTCGAACGAACCGTTCGACGTCTGCGCGCTGCTGAAGTCGGCCAAGGAAGTCGGCGGCGATTTCTATAACTTCTACAAAATCGACGAACGGCATTTGTTCTTCACGCTAGGCGACGTGTCCGACAAGGGCATGCCTGCCGCCTTGTTTATGGCGATGACCTTGTCGTTGATTAAGGGAAGCATGCACGCCGGCTTGACGCCGGGCGAGCTGCTCGGGAAGGTCAACGATATGCTTTGCGAGGACAACGCCCAGTTGTTCGCGACGATCGTGTGCGGCGTGCTTCAGATCGACACCGGCGAGGTTGTTCTATGCGACGGAGGACATTGTACCCCCTACGTCGTCAAAGCCGACGGATCCGTCATCCCCATCAAGCTGAAGAAAGGCATTCCGCTTGGCTCGTTCCCCGAATTCGCATATACCAACGTTAATCTCGCTCTCGATCGAGGCGACCGGCTCATCGTATACACGGACGGCATTACGGAAGCCGAGAACGGAGCGCAGGAGCAATATTCGACCAGCAGGCTGGAGCGCTTCCTGGCTTTAACGAAGGATTATTCCAGCGCGGAAATCATCGACGCCTTGTTAATGGACGTATTTATGTTCGCGGATGGAGCGCCGCAGTCGGACGACATCGCCGTGTTATGTTTGTCGAGGCGGTGAGGAAGTCCTTTCTCTGAGGTGAATTTGTCGAAAAAGAGGTTAATATTGGCAAAATGCGGAAATCTAGCAATGTCTCTTGTCCTAAAGCAACACATATAGACTTTT
>JAQSXN010000173.1 GCA_029256665.1 Paenibacillus sp. | reverse complement strand
ACGAGCGATAGATCGACATGAAGCTCGGCCAATTGAGGATGGGATTGCAGTTCCCCTACGCTCCAAGGCTCTTCGCGGCTGTTCATGACGCGAACGAGCAGATCGCAGCAGGACTTCATCGTGCTCATGACGGAGAATTCGCAGGCTAACATCACAAGCTGTACGCGCTGCTCCAACGTCTCCGGACTGGCGGTCAGCTCCTCATATAATTTGTAGATACCCGGATGAACGGGCTTCAATTGCTTCCAAACGGTCAATTCGGGATGTTTCCCTTCTTCTATTAGAACAATATGGGCCCAATGCGTCAGTGCCTGGAGAACATGGCTGTAAGCATCAAGCAAATTTCCATCCGCCATATCCTGTTTGGCTTGCAGATAAGTCCGCAAGAAGCCGTTAAATTCAATGAACCGTTTCCGCTCGCGCATGGATTCCGGGAATGCCAATAGCCGTTCACGTACACCTGCCAAATAACCGTCGCGATCCAACAATATCTCCCCCCGTACTAACCACTCGATAATATTCCGATTCTCTCCCGCCATAATCCAGTTCTCAAGCGAGTCCTGCCGTATTGCTCTGATCAACAGGCGCGCGCCGTCCAGTCGGATATGCTCAGCGGATTCCGCGAGCGCGTCATTGTCCGCCACGGCCAAGACGAGTACGTCCAATCCGTCAATTAGAGGGTTATATGGATATGGGTTCTCGATGACGGCTAAGGATAGCAGTCCGGGGCGGTCCCTAAAGATGTCTATGCAATACGTTCTAATATGCTCCACAGGTTCCTCCGTATAGCTAATCGCCATGTATTAGGCTATAATAATAATCTACAGATTTATTCCTTTTCGACAACACCTATGCAGTTTCCTGCTTTTTTGTGTAGCTTTCCAGTCTCAATTTTCGTAAGCCAATAGTCATAGGAAGGGTTTGGAACATGAACAGAATCTTTTTCAAATCGGCAAAAATCAATGAATTCCGTCTCTGGGGCCTCGTTTTCACCTTAGTCGGCATGGGAATCATGATCCTTGGAACGGCCGGAATCGTGCTCTGGGGACAAGCCGGCAAGATCGTGGCGGGCATCTTCATGATATTCGGCATGATCTCCCTCTTGATCAGCGTGGCCGTATACTTTTGGGCAGGCATGATGTCGACAAGCGCGACGATGCTGCAATGTCCCGAGTGCGGCCGTCAGACCAAGATGCTCGGCAAAACGGATCGTTGCATGTTCTGCCGAACGATGCTGACGCTTGATCCCAACCAGGCTCGCGAAAGCGCCGAAGAGCTTAAAGCTTAGAAAACAGAAACGACAACTGCCGTCCTTGGCGGCGCGGCGAGTTTTCATTCCGAGAAATATAGGGCAAGCATTAGAATACCTTTTCTTTCCTATATTTGCACAAAACCTCCTTGCCGAGCGGCTATAATGCCGCTTGCGTAAGGAGGTTTTTTCGATCATGCACGTATTTGAGGAAGTGGATAAGTTCATCGTTATTTCGATAAAGCTTCGTTAATAGTATTCCAGATGGATGGCGTTTGGAAGGCTCGCTGCCAAGTCGCAACGCCGGCCAAATCGTATTTGTGCACGAGATCCACCCTCGCTTTCATCGAGTGATCGTCCTCGATCCAAATCCGTTGCTTAACGCCTTCTTCGGTGTATTCGACGTAATGTTGCCCTGCCGCGGCATCAAGAACGGGCACAAGCTTCTTCTCTTCGATAATTTGCTTCACCCGCTCCATCCCCACGGCTTTCGACGAAACATCGAGCTTGCCATCCGTACCGGTTTTCTCGCTCCAGATTCTCGTATAGAGCGGCATGGATAGAATCAGCTTGTTTGAAGGCACCTGATCCTCCTGCAGAATGCGCGCGATGGAATTTTCCGTCCATGGCAGCGATGCGACCGAACCCGACTTCGGACTGGCCGCCCAATGCTCGTCGTACGCCATGACCATCATATAGTCGACCGTTCGGCCAAGCGCCGCGCGATCCAGAAAGACCGACCACATCTCGCTGTTCGACTTAGGCGTAACGTCGATGGACACGACCAAGCCCGCTTCGTGCAGCAAGGGCGTAAGCTCCTTTACGAACTGAACGAGATTTTCTTTGTCTTTCGTGTACACATTCTCGAAGTCGATATTAAAGCCTTGCAGCTTGTACATCTCGGCAAAAGCGAGCAACTGCTGGATCATGACGAAACGGGATTCCACCGAAGCGAGCGCCTGCGTCGTCCGTTCCGGCTCGAAGCCGTTGCTAAATAACGCCCAAACCTGATAACCGCGGTCATGCGCCCATTTCACGTACGCGGAATCCGCTTTTCCTTTGATGGTGCCCGTCCCGTCGGTCAGCTCGAACCAAGTCGGACTCACGACGTTGACGCCCGGCATTTCGCCGATCTTGGCGGGATCGATTCGACGCTCGTAGACGGCCTCCCATGTCAGGTTGATCTTTCGTCCGTCAAGCTTCCAAGGCACGAAGGGATCCGCCCGTTCGACCTCGGACACCGTCTCGCTTCCCGATAGCTTCACGTCTTTATCCCTTACATACCCGATGTGGCCCTGCGAGGTTTGAACGAGAAGCCACCCCTCGTTATCTTCCCAAACCCGCATGCTTTCGCCTAGCGCAACCTTTAACAGATATGGCTCTCTGATGGATGGCGAGGTTCGGATGGCAGCGCCTTTCTCCTCCGCGGATTCGGCGAGCTGCACCGTCTCGCCTTCCTTAAGGAGCGTCACGATGCCGGTTTCGGGATTGTAATCCACCTTCAGACCATATAATTCTTCTATCGGCGCGGTTGGAATATATACGATGCCGTCCGTGGCCTCGGCCGCTATCGCGAGCTTGTAGGGTTGTTTGTTCAAAATGCCGGTCAGCGCATCCGTCTTCAGTCTCAGCACCTTGTCTGCGCTCGTTAACACGATCGTGCCCGTCGCGCTTTCGTAATGAATCGGCTTGTCCTCTTCGAACAATGACTCCAATACCGGAAGCGGAAGCTTCACCTCTCCATTCTCGATTAACGCGCCTTGGTCAGCCAAGACTCCTCCCACGATGATCGGGTTCGCGGATGCGTATGAAGGCTGCTGATATTCGCGGCTAGGAATATATTTCATATAGCCAAACCATCCGAAAGTAGCGATAGCCGAAGTCATAAACAGGAATACTAACATCATAAATCCGACTCTGCGCCTCTTGCGCGGACTGCGCGGCGATCGGACGTAATTCGTATCCAAAGCTTCACTCTCCTTGGCGTAATCATTGAAGTCGTCATGCGACATGGTGGCCGACTCAAACAAAAACGTGCAAAAAGTAGCGTAATAAACGCTGCCCAGCACGTTATCGTCATGGTCTATCCTATTCTATAGACGGTCATAGACCGTTAAGTGTTGCAGGTCGTGCATAGTCCATATATCTCCATCCGGTGACCATGAACGACGAAGCCCGTTTCCTTGGAAGCCACCTTCTCTACTTCCAGCAATGGAGGGTAACCGAAATCGACGATCTGTCCGCAGTTCTTGCAGATCGCATGGTAATGATCGGAGAGATCTGCATCGAATCGGCTGGAATCGTCGCCATACGTCAGCTCGCGCACCAGTCCGGCTTCGACGAACAACCGCAAATTATTGTAGATCGTCGCAACGCTCATGCTCGGATAAGTCGGCGACAGCGCCTTGTAGATCTCGTCGGCGGTCGGATGAGATTTCGTATCCATCAAATATCCCAGTATGGCGTGTCGTTGCGGGGTCATACGGACGCCATTCATCTTAAGTTGTTCCAATGCCGAATGAACGTTGGCTGCCATTCCCCTCACGCCTTTCATAATAAATAATGGTGATACATTATAATCGTTATAATCTATTGTACGTTCATAGCGAAGTTTTTGTCAATGAAAGCGCCATCTATCGATCAGCCCGACTTTCAATGGTTATGCTGTTTGTCGCGTTAATATGAATCCGGTAAGTACCTGCGCCTACCGTGCCTCGGATCGTTTTTCGGATTTGCTCGAACGGCAGCGTCGAATGGATTTTCCCAAAAGTTACCGATCCGTACAACGAATAATCGCCTTGCTCCGGAAGACCGACCTTAATCTCCCCCACCGAGCTGTCCAAATCCCAGTTCCCTCCAACCACCTCGCTGTTCACGACAATACCGCCGTTCATCGTGCTTGCTTTGACGGCGCCGTAAGCTCGGTCAATCGTGATGGTTCCGTTTTTGGTCTCCGCCTCGGCTTCATCCGCAACGTCGGCCATCCGGATATTGCCGTTGGAGGTCGTCGCGTACAAAGAACCTCCGGACGTATGACTGACCGAAATCTCCCCGTTTTTTAATTCCAACGTACTGGCTCCGGTCAGCGAATCGGCCTCGATGCTGCCGTTGTTTCCGGTCACCGCGAGCGGACCGACGAACCGAGAGATGCGGATGGCCCCGTCGCCGCTTATGACGGTAAGACCATCCTCCGCGACCACCCCTTCCACCTGAGCGGCTCCGTTGACGGCTTCGATCCGCATTTGAATCGCGGTAGGCGGCTCTATGGCCGGATCCGACGGATCTATGTCGAAATCGGGCAAGGCATGCACGGGCTCGTCCTCCCGGGTTGACGTTGACGTCGATTCCGCATTCGCCGGCGTCCCATTGCCGGTCATGTCCGCATGATCGGTTCCATCGGGCGCCTGCGTCGCTTCAGGATCCGACTTCTGCGACCGCGGCTCGATCCGGGGAATAACGACCTCGATATTCATTTTCGGTACGCGCTTATTGTCCGCACCGTAACGCTGACCTTTCGTCTCGAGGACGACTTCGCGTCCCGGCGTCGCTTCTACCGTGGAGTTTTCGGCGATTTTCTTGGACTCCGCTTCGTCCGCCGCATCCACCCACACCGTCGAATACACTTCGATTTCGTTAACGTCCCCGGAACGAACCAACACATCCCCGTTCACGTTTTTAATCGAGATCGAGGACAATTGTTCGTCGATGAGCACTTTCATCACGTTTTTGTCCACGCGATAGCCCTTCTCCTCGCCGTAATCCACCATACCGCCCAAATCTACGTTGAATTGATCCAGCCAGCGGACGGGAAAATCGGCATATTGCGTGACCGCGTATGCCGTCACCGTTACGACGAGCGCCGCTGCCGCGCCGGTTAGATCCAGCTTGAGCTTTGCCGCTTTGGCGCGCAGCACGGTGCTATACAGAATGACTTCTATGCCGAGCAGAAGGAACAGTAGCGGCCACCAGTCGCGAAGCCATACGATATCGTTGGAGCCGCGCGTCTGATCCCAGAGCAGCAACGCTCCTACGGTCAAAATAAGAACGGCGGCCGTCAGGCGGCCAAGCTTGAACACGGTGTAGTCTCCTTTCTTGACGGTCGTCAGCACGATCAGGCAAGCGATGGCCATCAGCAGCGGACCTACGATCAACTCGGCCAATTCGTTCATCCACGGGAGCAGCGCTTCAGGCGGCTTGATCAGGATCATCATGACCAGTCCCGATGCCGCAAGCAGGATTCCATGCAGCAGCCGGACCGGCGCCTTCTCCTCCGCCGGAGTGTCATTAAGCTGCAACGCCTCGTACACGCTGACGAAATAATAGATCGGCAACAATATCCCGAGATACACGATCAGGAGCAAATGCCGGCCTCCGTCGGAGTTCGCGAGCCGAATGATTGCCGTCAAATCCAGCAGCAAGGCGGACAAGAGGAGCAGCCCTCTCGAATACTGTCCGTTGTATACATGTCCCATTCCCGGGAGCAGGAAAGCGAGCATGGCGGTCAGCCATGCCCGCTTCCGCTCAGTTATTCGGAGCTTGCCCAACGTATGCCCTCCAGTTTCTTTAATTCGTCCAACAGACGAATCGCGGAATTTTTGCGCGAAGGCATCTTGACGTGAAGGATCAGCCTCGTCGCGGCGACCTCTCCATCCGATCCCGATGCGCCGACGTCTTCCATCATCATTTTGCGAATCGTAATATTGCGGTGCTCCAAGATGTTGTTGATGCCGACGAGACACGACGACAGATCATGCGCCTCGAGCTTGATGACGCGGTCCCTCTTGGCATTCATGTACCGCTTCTCGATCTTATTGAACCCCCACAACGTTAATAAGGCCATGATGGTAACCGAAGCCGAGGCAAAATAAAAGCCCGCGCCGACCGCAAGGCCAATAGCCGCAACCACCCAAAGGGAGGCCGCCGTCGTCAATCCCGTAATCGACTTGCCCGTAAACAGAATCGTTCCCGCGCCAAGAAAACCGACGCCCGTAATGACGGCCGCAGCAAGACGGGCCGGATCTACCCGTACGTTAGGCTCCTCCACGAAATCGGCGAAGCCGTAAATCGACAACAGCATGAGCAAGCAAGCGCCCAAGCAGACCAGAATATTCGTGCGGAAACCCGCGGCATGATTGGAGGACTCCCGTTCGAAGCCGATCAGACCTCCAAGCACGATCGAGAGGCCAAGCCTCGCGGCAATGTCGATCTCGTTAATAAACCAAGGATTATCCGCCACGCCAGCCGCCACGTTCATTGCAGCGCCTCCTCTCAAAGATGATGATACCTATTCCTCGCAGACGTAATCCGCCGCAATGATACAAGTGTATGCGATGCGGAGCGGCTATAGCCGTTCTCCGCCGATAACGGCGCTGCCTCGCGCTTACGCGAAACGGTTCCTATTTCGAAAAAAGCGCAGTCCATCGCTAGGATGAACCGCGCCAATTCGCTATTTTCATTACACTTGAAGCGGCTAGTTCAGTCGCTCCAGCAGCATCTTGTTTACAAGCGCAGGGTTCGCTTTGCCCTTCGTCTCTTTCATGATCTGGCCGACCAAAAAGCCGATCGCCTTCTCCTTGCCCGCGCGGAAATCCTCTACCGACTGCGGGTTCTTCTCGATCACGGCGTCGACGATCGCGAGAATCGCGCCTTCGTCGCTGATCTGGACAAGTCCTTGCTCTTCGACGATCTGCTGCGGCAGCTTGCCGTTCTCGAGCATCGCCTTAAATACGGTTTTGGCGATCTTGCCGTTGATCGTCCCTTTCTCCAGAAGGCCGATCATCTCGCCGAGCCCTTGACCCGTCAGTTTAACATCCGACAGCTCCAAGCCGTTCGCGTTGAGATAGCCGAGCAGATCGCCCATGACCCAGTTGGCCACGGATTTCGCGTCCTTGGTGTAGCCGAGGCTTTCTTCGAACAGATCCGCAAGCTTCTTGGACGCCGTAATGACGTCGGCATCGTAGGAGGACAGGCCGTAATCGCTCTGATAACGCGCTTTGCGCGCATCGGGCAGCTCCGGGATGGAAGCGCGAACGCGTTCCTTCCACTCTTCGCCGATATGAAGCCGAACCAAATCCGGATCGGGGAAATAACGGTAATCATGCGCTTCTTCCTTGCCGCGCATCGAGAACGATTTGCCGACCGCATCGTCATAGCGTCGCGTCTCTTGCACGACTTCGCCGCCGCCGTCCAAAATCTCCGCTTGGCGAATCTGCTCGTATTCGAGACCGCGCTGCACGCTGCGGAAGGAGTTCATGTTCTT
>JAQSXN010000172.1 GCA_029256665.1 Paenibacillus sp. | reverse complement strand
CGGAAGTCCGACGGGGAGAGCGCTCCGACCCAGCTGTCGAACAACTGGAACGCCTTGCCTCCGTTCTCGACGTGCGCGCGCAAGTACGCGATGACCATGTCGCCGAGCTTGCGCATCAGCTCATGCCATACGGCCGGCTCGCTGTACATCATCTCCTTGGTGCGGAGATAGTTTCTGGACGGTCTTCCTTCTATTAAATAACTCGCGATCGTAAACGGCGCGCCCGCGAACGTGATCAGCGGCACTTCGAGCTCGCGGTCTAGAATCCGGATCGTCTCCAGCACATGGCCGAGGTCGCCTTCGACGTCGATCGGCTTAAGTCTTGCCACATCATCCGCGGAACGGATGGGATTGTGGATGACCGGACCGACGTTCGCGACGATATCGAAGTCGATGCCGATCGACGCGACGGGATTCATGATGTCGGAGTACAGAATAGCCGCGTCCACGCCGAGCTTGCGGATCGGCATCATCGTGACTTCCGCCGCCAGCTCGGGCTGTTTGCATATTTCGAGCAGCGAATATTTTTCTTTTATTTTGCGATAATCCGGATCGTACCGTCCCGCTTGCCTCATGTACCATACCGGCACTCGGTCTACTTGTTCCTTCCGGCTTGCCCGAATGAAACGGTCGTTATAAGACATTCCCGTTCCCCATTTCTATGTAATTTCATCTGCTTTCCATTATGCCCTTTTTCGGGGGCCCTAACAACCGCCGCATCGCCGGCTCCTATGACAATAGTATGACAATCCATGTATTCTTGCATGAAGATCCAATGAGAATAACCACTCCTTGCGTTATGCTATACTATCGTTATGGAACAATGGAAAAAAAATCTGATCGTGTTATGGTTTGGACAGTTTCTCGTTATGGCGGGCATGACGATGATCATCCCGTTTCTCACTTTGTACCTGCAATTCGAGCTCGGATTGTCAGACTCTCGCGAGATTGGCATATTGGCGGGGGTCATTTTTGCCGGCAACTTCGTTACGTCGTTTATCTTTCAACCCATATGGGGGAAGCTCGCGGACCGTTACGGGCGCAAAATGATGCTGCTCCGATCAGGCTTCGGCATGGCGATCGTCATGGTGCTGATGGGGTTTGCGACCAGCCCCTGGCATCTCTTGTTCCTCCGAATGCTGAACGGCACCATATCCGGCTTCAATCCCGCGTCCATCGCCCTCATATCAGCTACGACGCCCAAAGAAAGGATGGGCTTCGCGATGGGCTCCATCCAATCCGGCGCGATCGCGGGCACGATTCTGGGACCGCTCATCGGCGGACTGCTGGCGGATGCGGTCGGTTACCGTCCCATTTTCTATTTGACGGGATCGCTATTGTTCGTCGCCTCGCTTCTGGCGTTGTTTGTCGTCAAAGAATCGTTCGATATCGCCAAAGCGGCGGCCAAGGCGCAGGACTCCATCATGGAAGGGCTCAGGCGGGTCGCCCGCATCCCGCAGCTGATGGCTCTATTCTGCGTAACGCTGCTGATCCAATTCGCTAACATGAGCCCCATGACGCTCATCCCGCTTTACGTCCAGCAATTGCACGGCTCGGCCGAAAATCTGGCGTTTCTCGCCGGCTTCGTCGGATCCGTGACGGGGCTGTCCAACATGTTCGCTTCGCCGCTCCTCGGCAAGCTAAGCGACCGGATCGGCGCGGAGCGCGTCCTTGCGGTTTCCCTGGTCGGCGCCGCGCTGGCGTTTATCCCGCAGGCGATGGCGGACACCGTCTGGCAGCTGCTGCTGGCTAGGTTCGGACTGGGGCTTTTCCTCGGAGGGCTTATTCCGGCCGTAAACTCGCTGATACGCAAATATACGCCGGACGGGATGGAAAGCCGCGCCTACAGCTTCAATAGCAGCACGCTCAGCCTTGGCAACATGATCGGCCCCATCGCCGGCGGCGCTTTGTCCGGTTATATCGGGATTCACGGCTTGTTTCTCGTATCCGGCGCCCTGATGCTGCTCAATGGCATCTGGGTTTGGCAGACGCTTCTCAGGAGGCGGACGGGCTTGCGTGGATAGGCGGCACAAAAAGACGCCTGCACGATCCCATCGGATGGGGTCGTACAGGCGTTTTTTTGTTGCTTTCCCCCTATTATCCGCGCACTCTCGCGATCGCAAGCCCGTCGTAGCCCGGCAAAATCGTGCTCTCCAGCCTCGGATCGCGCGCGATCCGTTCGTTGAACGAACGGACCGCCTGCACCGCCGGACCTTGCTTTGCGTCGTCGGTCGTCCGTCCTCTAAGCAAAATATTGTCGCCGACGATAATCGCGCCGGGATTCGCCAGCTCCAGCGCGTAATCCAGATAGACCGGATATCCTTCTTTGTCCGCATCGATAAAAAAGAAATCGAATCTGCGGCCTTGCTCCTTCAGATTAGCCAAGCTCTGTTTGGCATCGCCGACGATATACTTCGCGACGCCGCCAAAACCTGCCTCCGCCAAATGGCGGGCAGCGACGTCGGCGTACGTTTGCAGCAGCTCCAGCGATACAAGCGAGCCTCCGCCGGGCTTCCCATCCATGCCGCGCGCCAGACAGATGCCGCTGTATCCCCCAAGCGCCCCGATCTCCAGCACGCTGCTCGCTCCGCTCATACGCACGAGCAAAGTCAACAGCCGGCCGTACCCTTCCGCGATCGAGATCGAAGGCATTCCTTCCGCCTCGATACCTGTTTTGACTCGTTCCAGCGCCTCGTCCGCTTCGTACAATCCATCCACATAACGTTCGTTGTCCGACACTCCCTCGGCCTCCTCTATTTCCAATTTGTAAAAACGCCGTCACATGTCCTATACTTAATTGTACGTTTTTATCAGATACGTGACAAGAATCAGGGCAACCCGCCGCATAACGGCGATTCCCCGAAATTAACCGGAAGCGAGTGTACGTTCATGAGCAAATTGCAATTAATCGCCACCGCTCCCATGGGTCTCGAGGCCGTCGTGGCCCGGGAACTCAAGGAGCTGGGCTACGAGGATACCCGCACGGAGAACGGTCGCGTGAGCTTTACCGGCGGACCCGAGGACATCTGCCGCGCCAACCTGTGGCTGCGCTCCGCGGGACGCGTGCTCGTCAATCTGGGCCGTTTCCAAGCGACGACGTTCGACGAGCTGTTCGAAGGAACAAAGGCGCTCGACTGGTCGTCTTGGATTACGGCCGACGGCGAATTCCCGGTCAACGGGCGTTCGCACAAGTCGCAGCTGACCAGCGTGCCTGCTGTGCAAGGCGTCGTCAAAAAAGCCGTCGTAGAGTCGCTTAAGGCGAAATACGACACGGAATGGTTCCCCGAGAACGGACCCAAATACGAGATCGAGATTACGCTGCTGAACGACGAAGCGCTGCTTACGCTGGATACGTCCGGCTCCGGCTTGCACAAACGCGGTTATCGCTTAGCGTCAACGGAAGCGCCGATCCGCGAGACGATGGCGGCCGCGCTCGTTCAGCTAAGCCGATGGACGCCGGAGCGTCCGCTGTACGATCCGTTCTGCGGCTCCGGCACGCTGCTCGTCGAAGCCGCGATGATCGGCTGGAATATCGCGCCGGGTCTGCGCCGCAGCTTCGTCAGCGAGCAATGGCCGCAGCTAACCGGCAAGATGTGGAACGACGCGCGCGACGAAGCATACGACGCCGTTCGCGACGACGTCCCGCTTCAGATCGCGGGCTCCGATATCGATCCGTACGCGATCGAAATTGCCGAAGCGGCGATCAAACGCGCCGGCTTCGCCAAGGATATCAAGCTGAGCGTCACGCCCGTTGCCAAAGCGAAGCCGCAAGGCGATTACGGCGTCATCCTTACGAATCCGCCATACGGCGAGCGGCTTGGCGACGACGCGGGAGCCGAAGCGGCGCTGCGCCAGTTCGGACTGACGACGCTTCATTACCCGACTTGGTCGGTATTTGCCATCAGCCCTTCTACGCAGGTGGAACATTACATGGGCAGAAAAGCGGACAAAAAACGCAAGCTCTTTAACGGCCGCATCCAATGCGACTTTTATTCGTTCTTCGGGCCCCTTCCGCCAAGGGAGAAACATCATGGCTAATCGAAGCGGCGGCTTAGGCCGCTTGCTCGCTTGGAGCTTAAGTTGGCTGGACCGGTTGGTCGCGGCCGATTTTGTTTTGTTTGCGGGCGCAATGGTTTGGAAGCTTTATTTTTTCAACACGCTGTTGTCGGTGCCTTATATGGATATGACGGATAAGGATCGGATAATCGAGACGGGCGCCGTCCTGCTGCTCGCCTTCTGGACGCTGCTCTTGCCGACGAGGGGCCGTATCGTGTCGCTGATCGCCTTGAACTTGGTTCTATCGTTCCTGCTCTATTCGGATGTGATCTACTATCGGTACTTCCAAGATCTCATCACGGTGCCGGTCTTGCTGCAGCTCGGACAAGTCGAATCGCTTGGTGGAAGCATAACTTCCCTGCTTAGCGCCTACGATTTCTGGTTATTGGCGGATATGGCGATTCTGATTCCGTATGCCGTCTTTGTCGTATGGCGGGGTCGAGCCATTATACGCCCTTTAAGACCTCGCGCGCGCGTTCCTTGGAAGAAACGGTTCATTCGCCTCGGGACGTCGCTTGCGGCGCTCGCGATCGGCTTGATGCTGTTCGCGGTTAATCTTAATCAAGCGACGGATACATGGGCCAAAGGTCTATTCGAGAGAAACTGGTGGAACCTGTCGATCTACAACGTAGCCGGAGGTCTCGGCTTCCACGGATACGACGTTTACCGTTACGCGAAGATCAACTGGTTCGGCGCCGAGACCGTGTCGGCGGCTCAAAAGTCGGAAACCGAGCAATGGATCGAAGCGCGGGGCGACAAGAGAGGACAGCTCAAGAACGATCCGCTGTTCGGCGCTTACGCCGGGAGCAACGTGCTGATGGTGCAGGTCGAATCGCTGCAGAACTTTATGCTTGGCGCATCGATCGGCGGGCAGGAAATTACGCCCGTTCTTAACGGGCTCATGAAGGAGAGCGTCTACTTCAGCAACTTTTATCATCAGACGGCGCAGGGCAGAACGTCGGACGCCGACTTCGCCACCAGCTGCTCCATGCTCCCGATGAAAAACGGATCCGTGTTTATTCAATATGCATCGCATGACTTCGATTGTTTGCCGGCGACGCTCAAGGATCAAGGCTATTCCGCCAACGTGTTCCACCCGTATCAAGGCGGCTTCTGGAACCGCAACGTCATGTACAACCATATGGAATACGACCAATTCTACAGTCTCAAAAATTACGAGCTGGACGAGCGGCTCGGCTGGTCGCTTGGCGATAAGTCGTTTTATAGACAGACTATGGACCTTATAGCCAAAAATAACGATGAAACCGCAACGCCTTTCTACGCCTTCTTGATTTCGCTCACGAGCCATCATCCATACAAGCTGCCCAAGAAGGAGCAGCAACTACATGTCGAGGAACTCGAAGGCACCATGATGGGCGATTACCTCCAAGCCGTCCACTACGCGGATGCGGCGCTCGGCGAGCTGGTTGAACGCCTCAAGCGGGACGGATTATGGGAGAATACGATATTCGCATTGTACGGCGATCACGACAGCTCCATCCTGGACTGGAGCTTGTACGAACGGTTTCTCGACGATCCGTCGAGCCCGCTCGAGCGGGAGATGTCACTCAAGCAGGTTCCGTTCATGATCCATCTGCCAGACGGCGCATATGCGGGCGCGAGGGATACGGTTGGCGGCCAGCTCGACACGACGCCGACGCTGCTACATTTGCTCGGCATTTCGACGGAGGAACGATACCTGCTCGGCATGCCACTGCTGACCGAGGCCAACGTTCCTGACCGCTTGGTCGTGCAGCGCGACGGATCCTGGACGGACGGCGCACGCTACTATATGCCTTCCGAGGACGGACTTCCCGCGAACGGACGCTGTTACGATATCGCGAGCGGCGGAGAACTGCCGATTGCGGACTGTCTGGACGGGACCGCGGCGGCCGACCTCCAGCTTATGATGTCGGACCGGATGGTGATGGGCGACCTGCTTCCCGGTTTTAAGCGCAACGGGGCGGTCGAAGCGATCGAAATGTCCGGTTCTCGGTAATCGGCTGTGCGGCTAAACGGATAGGTTTAACATGAAATGGCGGTGTTAGGGAGTTACTCCTTAACACCGCCATTTCTGTATCCTTTTAACCCGATTTTTTCGGGCTATTGCAGGTCAGACCCTGCTTTCGGCGCTTGTAGCCCGATTTTTTCGGTTATCGTCTACGAATGCTCTTGCAGCCAGTCGAGCACATCGTCAATATGACTGACCGCCACGATTCGCAGCTCCGGCGCCGCCGTCTTTGCGGCCTCCTCGCCCTCGAGCGGCACAAAAAACACATCCGCTTCCGTGCGGCTGACCGCGTAAGCCTTCTGCGGCACGCCTCCGACCATCCCGATGGAGCCGTCGGCTTCGATCGTTCCCGTCCCCGCGATGCGCAGTCCCTTCGTTACGCCTCCTGGCGTCAATTGGTCAATCATGGCAAGCGTCAGCATCGCCCCATGCGACGGACCGCCCACATGCGCCATATATTCGTTGTACGCTACCGTTCTCGGCGTATCGAGCTCCACCTCGGGCTGGATGGAAATGCCGAATACGGAACGTCCGGGCTTGTCTTCCGAAGCTGCAGCGGTCACGGCAACCGCCAGCTTCTCGGCGCCGCGGCGCACCGACACCTTAACGGAATCCCCGGCACGGATGTCGGATTCCATCATCGCGACCATCTCTTCGATCGTATGAATCTCCTGATCGTTTAGCGCGTCGATAATATCGCCCGCTTGCAAGTTGCCTTCTGCCGGACTGCCTTTGACGATGGCGACGATCCTAACGCCGTCCGGCACGGCTCCCCTGCCGATGCCGGCCTTCTCCATTGCAATGGCCGCGGCGACACGGTTGGCGTCCCGCTTCATGGCGACGACCTGGGCATACGTCTCCGAAAGCGGCGGCTCGTCCTCCGGTATCGGCTGAAACCGGTATTGCGGGAACAAGGACGCGTACAGCCTGTCCGCGAGCACCGCCGGACGGTCGAACACGAGCACGCCGTCTATGACGCCGCCGGCCGCCCCTCCCTCGACCTCCGCGTAACGGTTCAGGTTAAGCGTCATGCCCGGGTAAGTCACATTGTAAGAGGTTGGCCATGCCAGCAACGCCAGCACCCCCGCGGTTCCGGCGAGCAGCGCCCCGCTACGCCAAGGGAACTGCCGGTGGCGGACGATTTCGGATGCGAACAGATCGACGAACATAAGCAGCGCGCATAACGCGATGGCTCCAAGCCCGAGCTCCAGCTTGCCCGGGACGATTGCGATCAAGACGATTGCCGCCAGGCTTGCGGCTGCAAGCGCTCCTCTTATCAGCCGCAGGGACAACGATGCTCGCGTGGAACCGGCATCTCTCCCGTATCTAATCCATGCCCCCGCCAGCCAGCACATGGGCACGATCGCTAGTCCGTAATACAGGTAATCGATCCATTCGATCCACTCCATGCCGTCTCCCGTCACGATGGGAGCCGGCACCCA
>JAQSXN010000171.1 GCA_029256665.1 Paenibacillus sp. | reverse complement strand
TAGCGGTTGACCTCCTCGCGCGTCGTCATCATCTCGTCGAGGTACGCGACGCCGACGACCTTCCAGCCGATATTCGTTACCGACTTAACCGTATTCAGCCGTTTTGCGCCGTCCACCCGGTCGATGTAGCTGTCCGTAGAAATGAGCGCGCGCTCTACGTTCTCGCCTCGAAGCCCCATGTACAGCAGCTGTTGCTGCGGATGGTAGACGATATTGCCGGCTCCCTCGTCGATAATGTAGACGTACCCGCGTTTGCCGAGGCTGATCCGGCTGCTGAGCTCGTCGATTTTGCGAAAATTGATGTCTACCACGAGCACCACGTTCATCGGCTTGCCGTCCTGCGCGATCGACAGCCCTTTGCTCATGGAGACGACCCACTTGTACGTGCCGTCGTACAGATTCTGAACATGGGGCAGCGAGAAGCTGAGATGGTTCGAGACGCGCATGGCGGAGTGGAACCAGCTCTGCTGCGACACCTTCGCGCTGGGCCGCACGGGAGCGGCGGGATGATTGCGCAGCAGCTTGCCGCTCTCGTCAAAGAGCGCGATCGACACGAGGTCGTCGCGGCTTCCCATGATCGTGTCCAGCTGCCTCGTCACGCCGGGATCGCTCCAAGCGCCGTCCGCCAGCAGCTCCTTCTCGATCGCGCGATAGAGCTGGGCCATCCCGTCCACGTAATCCTCCAGATTGTAGGCCGCCTGGTCTACGATCTGCCCCGCGCCTAGCATGACGTTCTCCTCAGCCGTGCGGGAGAATTTGTCGTACAGCAGCAGCGCGACAAGCACGACGATGAACAGCATGAACAGCGACATCGACCACATCAGGATCGACTGAATGCTGCTACGCCGCAGCCGCTCCCCCCATCGTCCTGCCATCGAATCCCGCCATCGCTTCGGACGGCTTCCCTTCATGATCGATCTTCCTCTCCGGACCGCGCGAGCCGCCCGCGGTATTCCTTGGGCGAGATGCCCGCGCTTTTCTTGAAGCAGAAGCTGAAGTAATTGGGATCGGCGAACCCGACCTTCTCCGCGATTTCGAACGCCTTCAGCTCCGTCGCGCGCAGGAGCTCCATCGCCGCTTCCATGCGGATAAACATCATGTATTGCCCGTACGTCATCTTCACTTCCTTCTTGAACACCCCGCTAAAATAACCCGCGCTGACATGCAGCTCCGAGCAAAGCCGCTGGATCGACCAATCCGAATCCGGGTAATGCTCCTTCGTCAGCGCGATCGCCTTCTCCACGATATCCTTGTAGCCGACCTGACGCTTGCTCGCGATATGGCGCATCAGCTTGAGGCAAATATCGTGGAACCATGCCTGAAGCTCCGGGACCCCCGCGAACTTGAACAGCTCCGCGTGCAGCTGGAAGCCAGGCCCGAACAGCTCTTCGAGCGGGGCGTCGGCATCCTTGGCCGTCCGAAGCACGGCAGTCGCCAGTTCGAGCAGGTATACCTGCATGTCGCCGAACGAATGCTGAGTTTCCGTCAGATCGGCAAAAACGGCGTCTACCGCGTCCGCCACCTCGTCCGGCGTTCCTAGCTTGAGGCTGCGCACCAACGCCCCCTCCTTAAGCTCGTCGAATCGCAGCTTCTCCCCGCTCCGCCGCTCCACGTCGCCGATCGCGATGACTTTGCTCGGCCCCAGCACCAATCGGTAATCCAGCGCAAGCAGCGCGTCTCCGAACGAATCCTTTAGTCCCGCGAGCCCGCCCGTCACCGAGCCGATTCCCACCGTAACGTCCAGCTTCAAATAGTATTCGATGCTTCGAAGCACGTTGCCGAGCGTCTCATGCACGCGCTCCTGCCAACCGTCGATCAGGCCATCGCGCCGAATCTCCCTCGGCCTCGACACCGTGACGTTCCCGCCGGTTTCGTCTCCTTCAGTCTTAGAAACAGCGCTTTCATTTATGCGGTCAATCGCGATCAACGCGATATTATCCTGATGAATCAATACGGCGCCCAGCTCCGCGGCATCCCAAATTTCCTTCGCGATGTTCAGCATCGCCTGCAGCATCAGATCCCGGTCGCCGGAAGCGCGCAGCGACGCACGGCCGGCTTCGTCCTCCGCCTTGTCCTGCGGATGCAGCGCCAGTACGGCTACCGCATACCTCGAGCCCTCCAGCCCGAGCCCGTAGCTGCGCACCTTCTCGTCGATGACGGCTCGGGACAGCTTGCGCGTGAGGAGCGACGCCAGGAACGTCTCGCCGAGCACGGGCAGACTGGTCCGGTAATGCTCGCGCAAGCGCAGCATGTCCTCCCGCTCGGCCACTTCGGCACCGATCCGGTCCCGGATTTTGCCCAGGAGCTCGCGGAACGCGTCGGCCGAGAACGGCTTGAGCAAATATTCGTCCACGCTGAGCCGCACGGCTTGTCTGGCGTAATCGAACTCGTCGTAGCCCGTCAGAATGACGATCTTGGCAAGCGGTATATGCGCCCGAATCCACTCGGACAGCTGCAGCCCGTCCATGAACGGCATGCTGATATCCGTGATGACCACGTCCGGCATGACGCGCTCCGCCAGCTCTTTGGCTTCCTGGCCGTTCTCCGCCGTCCCGGCTATCGTAAATCCGCATGCCTCCCAATCGACCTCTTGCAGCAGACCTTCCCTAACGTCCGCTTCGTCGTCCACCAACAGCACTTTGTACATGCGTCGCCCACTCCCCTCGCACCCATTTTCCCCACCTAAATAGGATTTCATTATACATGATTCCAAGCATGGCGAAACGGCTGTCGTCGTCCGTTGGCTGACGCAGCGTAAATTATCCCGAGAAATGGAATGAGTATAACCTTTTTTCTCCATTCCTTATTTACAAACCGATGGTCGGTATTTATAATGGGTATCAAAGAGACGGCACACATTCATCTTCAAATCAAACAAGGAGGGATTATCTTGAAGCAAGAGGAACGCAGACAGCAAACCATCCGGCAGCTGCTTCATTCAACCAAAGAGCTGATTAGGGAGAAAGGCTGCCACTCCGTAACGATGAATGACATTATGGATAAATCAGGGCTGTCAAAGGGAGCTATCTTCCATTATGTAAAGAGCAAAGACGAAATCTTTGCCTGGATTCTACAGGAGCAGGTGAAAGGAACGAACGAACGTTTTTTAAATGAAATTGCGCGAGGAAATACAACTTTCGAAGGACCTATGAAGACAATTGCAGAAGGTCTGCACGCGCTGGAGGATGCCCAGGACGAAACGAACAAAGTGCTGGTTTACTTGATTGGAAGAGAAGATCAACCCGAGGTCGCGGCGGCGCTCCGGCAGTTTCACGAGCTTTCAGTCCAGATGTCGAAGCAGTGGATTATGTCCGGCCAACGGCACGGCGTGATCCGGGAAACGATAGACGCTGAAAAAACAGCCGAAATGTTCGTTTTGTTGTCGCTCGGGCTACGCGTCCGTTCCTCCTTTCCGACTGTTTCCACCTCGTTCCACGCGAACGAATACGCGTCATTCATTGCCTCTATCCTGAAGTCTGACTAATTAGTACCTAAATAGATTGTTCAAAAGGAGGACGTTCATGTGGCTCCATTAATAGCGCTTATCGTTTCATTTCTCGTGTTTTGGTTTTTTGGCTTGCTAGGATGGACGTATTTCGAGGGATGGCATCACCCGCTTCAGGGCGCGGTTGCCGTCATGCTTCTGCTAACCGCATCTGCCCATTGGGGAAAAAGACGGATCGACCTCATTCGGATGGTTCCGTCGGTATTCCCGAGGCCGGAATGGATCGTTACCGCGACCGGCTTGCTTGAATTAGCCGCGGCCGTCGGCATTCTGTATCCCCCAACCTCGCGCATGGCATCCTTAGGCATGGCATTGCTTCTGCTTGCCATGTTTCCCGCAAATATTCGCGCCGCGCGCGAAGGCTTAACGATCGGCGGCAAACCTACGCCCAAGCTGCTAGCTCGAACGCTGCTTCAGCTCGTCTTTCTCGCAGCCGTTCTATTAGCGGGTTAAATTGTTGAAGAATGGAGCTTTAGTTTCACTTGATATACACGCTGCCGAACGGAAGCACTTCCCGCAGAAGCCGCTTGAACCAGCCTTCGTCGCCGAGCCGGCTCTCGAGACCGGAATCCCTGGAGCCCGTCTGGATCAGCACCGGTCCTTTGCCCCTAAGCTCCCATTGCACGTTCATGTGCTGGCTGGCAAGAGAGTTGCCGTACACGGAAAGCTTAATCGAGGCGTCCGCGGGATAGGCGACCAGAGCTCCTTTGTCTACGAAAAGCGGCGTCTCGTCATCCAGCTGAATGACCGCCAGATCGCCCACCGACAATACCCCGAGCTGCCCGGGGCCGCTGAATTGGATGCGAACGAGCTCCCGCGTGATCCATGCCGTCTTCAGCCGCATGATTTTGCTCTTGAACGCCATGCCGTCCGTAAGAAACGCCACATGGCGGAAGTCGAACAGCAGGCTTCCTCCCTCCGGCACGTCGACCGGCACGAGCGAGTAACCCGCGGGCAGCCCCATGACGAAAGCGGCCGGACCTTGCAGCCTGGAACGGATCCACTTCTTCTTGCGGAAGGCGCCGCCGAGGTCCATAAATTTGTCTTCCCGCTGCCTGGGCGAGCCGCTGAACGCGATGATGGAACGCGGATGCAGCACTTGAAGCGCGTCGCCGCCGGCAAGCTCGATGCGCACATGCCCTAGCGGGGAAGGGGCCGCGATATTCATGGCAGCGTCACTCCACGGCCGTCGCCTTCATGCCTGCTCCCGTCCCGGCCTTGTCTGCGCCATGTCAGGTACCGCCAGATCCGGACGGACAGCGCGTATGCCGCGATAAGCGCCACGACGGCGCCGGCGGCGACAGCCGCTTTGCGGAACAACGACTGGCGGCTCTGCTCCAGCTCGTCCATCTGAGCAACGAGACGTTCGTTCTCCTGAGCGAGCGCCTCGTTGCGCGAGCGGTACGCCTCGTTGCTTTGCTCCAGCTGCTCCTGCCTCTGCAGCATCTGTTCGGCTTGGCGGCGGGACTCTTCCAGCTGCCCTTCGACCGCCTTGATGCTTGCGTCGTAGGATTCCCTAAGCTCGTCGATTCGATCCGGCGTTTCGTAGATATCTTTAATCCGGTCGAACACGCCGGCGCTCGCCGTCTCCGCCGCCGTTGCGGCCGTTAAAATCAATAAGATCATTGCCGTGAACAACAGTCTTAACCATCCCATGTCAATCACCCGCCTCTACCGATCTACCGGAGCTTCATGCCCCGTCGGCGCTCGCAGTACCGCGAAGCCGCGTCATCCGGCACCGTTCGCCGACATCCTGCCTATTTGTCTATTATTTTAACATAGAATAGGAGGATCATGTCGAAATACGTCCAAACTGGCAATCGGTTCCGAATTGGCGGATCGGCGGTGCGATGGCAGGCGTTTCACGGCAGACTTCTATCCCTCCGCCGGCGTGACCGCCTCGCGAATATAAACATCCAGCTCCGCGCTGTAACGATTCTTCTGCTCTCCGCTCCAGCCAAGCTCCGCTTCCATCGCGCGGATGACCGGCTCCTTCCACTTGCGGACCTCCGCGATCCGGAAGAACAGGTCGCCCGTACGGCGAACGAAGAAATCGGACGGCGTTGCGGCCATTTCGTATTTGATCGCGTACCGGAGCATCGCCGCAAGCTTCGGAGTCAAGCCGAATTTGTCCCCCAACTTGCCCGAAAGCTCAGCATCCTCGAAGATGCTCCTGACGTTGGAGCCGTATCGTCTCGCGAGAAACGCCGCATCCTCTTTGCCGAAGCCGTGCTCGGCGCCTGTGCGCACGGCTTCGGATACAAATGATTCAAACTGCTCCGAGCCTCCGACGTCGCCGCCGGACATTGTAATGTGCTGCGTCATGCTCGGTCCGATCGTCCAAGACTGGTCCGCGCTTCTCATCAGGGAAACGACCTTACCTACGACCGTCTCCGCCATCTTGCGGTAACCCGTCAGCTTGCCCCCGGCGATCGATAACAATCCCGATTCCGACACGAATAGTTCGTCCCGGCGCGAAACCTCTGAAGGCGACTTGCCTTCCTGCTGAATCAGCGGCCTTAGACCCGCCCAGCTGGATTCCACGTCATCGGCCGTAAGCGCTAACTGAGGGAACATGCCGTTTGCGGCCGCCAGCAAATAATCGCGATCCTGGACCGTCGTGACGGGATGAGCCGTATCGCCGGCGTAGTTCGTGTCCGTCGTCCCGAAGTAGGTTTTGCCTTCGCGCGGAATCGCGAATACCATCCGCCCGTCCGGCGTGTCGAAGTAAACCGCTTGTCGCAGCGGGAACCGTCCGCCGTCGAAGACGAGGTGGACGCCCTTGGTGAGGCGAAGCGTCTTGCCCCGTTTGGAGCCGTCCATCTCGCGCACGTCATCCACCCACGGCCCTGCAGCGTTGATGACGTATTTCGCCGATATGCCATGCGCGGCGCCCCCGATAAGATCCCGTACTTCCGCGCCGCATACCGTTCCGTTCTCGTCGTATCGCAGCTTCTCGGCCTTGACGTAGTTAACGGCGAGCGCTCCGGTCTCGACGGCTTTCTTCATCACTTCGATCGTCAATCTGGCGTCGTCCGTCCGATATTCCACGTAGTAGCCTCCGCCCTTCAGGCCGTCCCGCTTCAGCAGCGGCTCCTTCGCGAGCGTATCGCCGGGGCTCAGCATTTTGCGCCGCTCGCCCCGCTTCACCCCTGCCAGGAAGTCGTATACCCGAAGGCCGATCGACGTCGACAATTTGCCGAAGGTGCCGCCCTTGTACAGCGGCAACAACATCCATTCCGGCGTTGTCACATGCGGGCCGTTCTCGTATACGATCGCGCGTTCCTTGCCGACTTCGGCGACAACGCCGATCTCGAGCTGCTTCAAATACCGGAGGCCGCCATGCACCAGCTTCGTCGAACGGCTCGACGTGCCCGCGGCAAAGTCCTGCATTTCCACGACTCCTACCGTTAGTCCTCGCGAAGCCGCATCCAGCGCGATGCCCGCCCCGGTAATGCCCCCGCCAATGACGAGCACGTCTAACTGGCCCGCCGTCATCGCGTTCAGCATGCTCCCGCGGTCCGCGGCTCCAAACCCCTTGCCTGCCGTCACGCTGTTTTCGATATTCCCGTTGTTCTCCGTTCCTGTCGTCATGCTGGTTCCTCCGTTCTCTCTATCCAGAATAAGTTATGTTTATCATTACCCGATTGCTCGCCGTTTGCGCATCCTTCATGCGTTGTTTCCTCGATTTTCGAAAGTCCGAACATGCTGCCGGACAGCCGCAAACGCGAAAAAAACCGCCCAAGCTGCCTCCTTCCCAAGGGAAGGCTGGCAGCCTAAACGGTTTCTCCGAATCTCCGACCTTTATTAACTTACCACCACTATACCACGGGCCATAAGGAATCACAACCCTCATGGCTATGAAAGCAATGCTTGCCTATACAGTAACCAAGTCTCCAGCTCTCGCTCCGCGAAGAACAATAGCCCGATTTTTTCGGGCTACAGATCGCGCGGCGGGAGCTCCGAGCTCAATAGCCCGATTTTTTCGGGCTACAGATCGCGCGGCGGG